>DYRX01000094.1 GCA_020718525.1 Victivallis vadensis | reverse complement strand
CATTAGATAATCTGGAGCGGAAGTCTGCGGAGAGACTTACGCCCAGATTATCTAGGGTTCTAAAAAAGACCTGAACTCCATAGGAATGGATGGAATAAAAAATTGATTGTCGAGCAAAACAGCGTTTGAAACGATCGTGAGAAAGGAGTAGTTTAGCCGGACTGAAACGTCTTGATGTCAAATGGATTAACAAGAAGCTGTATCCGCCGGGCTCGAAAAAGCCATGGTGGACGGGGAGAAAGAGAATGCCTCGTTTGATTCTGATTTCCGCGCTATTTTTAGCGCATGAAATTTTTGCGCAGTCCCAGACCCCTCGGAATGTCGAGCCAGAAAAGACGGCAAAATCTTCCTGCGCATGCGCCGCCTGCATGGAGGCGGAGCTTTCTGGAAATCCGGAGGACAATGTTTCCGCCTTCCAGATTACCCTCGGTCCGGGATTTTTTCTCGCCGACGACGGATATCACACTATAGACGGGCTGAAGCTGGGATTGCTCGCCTCAGGCGGAGACGGCGTCGTGAACGGAGTGGAGGCGGCCCCTTTCAGCTCCTCTACAAGCACCGTCAGAGGCTTGCAGGCGTCAGTCTGCGCGAATTTCGCAAGATGCATGGAGGGAGTGCAATTCGGGCTGGTCAATCTAGTCGGAGAAGCATCGTCATTTCCAGTCCAGTTTGGCATTGTAAACCATGCCAGAGGCGAAGCCGTGCAGTTTGGCATTGTAAATCTTCTTCCGGACTCGCAATTTCCGTTCATCCCCTTTTTCAACATCAACTGACATGGAAGCAATTCTGGAAAAAGTCAGATCGGCGGTTTTTCGGGGCGATTTGCTGGTTTCAGCATCGGGTGCGGAAAAAATATCTCACGAAAAGATAAAGATTTCTGATCTGGTGAATTCTCTGGCATCAGCGGAAATGATATCCGAATATCCGGATCATGAACGAGGCGAATGCGTTCTGGCGATGCATTTCAATGGCGACGGAGAAGCCCTGCATGCAGTCTGGGGAATCCCGAAAGAAAAAGATGCACCGGCGGTGCTGGTTGTTGCGGACAGGCTCTCTCCGCCGTGACTTTGCGGCGGAGGAACGATCTTTCACGAGTGTTCCAGGTTTTGTTCTGTAAAGACAGGAGAACGCGGATGAAAAAACGGCCCTATCTCAAGATCATAAGAGAAGGAAACCATGTCGCGGAGATTGAAATCATGCTGATTGACACGGACTTCGACTGGTCTCCGTGCATTTCGCTTGAAGACGCGACGAGGCTTGACGAAATGCGCGAGGCGCTAAGGCGCGGTGACATCGAACTTGCATCGCGCTACGGAAAAGTTTACACATTGAAAGCAGTGGAGAAAAATGATTGACTCGCTTTGTCATCTTTCAGCCGCAGACAAGGATGTCTCCTCTGCTTTGGACTTCTTGAAGCGCGATGCCAGGGCTAGCGGCATATCGCGCATCTTCCTGTGCAACATTCCAGGACGGCAGTTCAAAGATGCGGAAGGCTTTCCAAACGAGGCAATCGCTGGGAGCAGTTCCTTCGACAAATCATTATTCAGCTTCTTCCCTGGAGTCAATCCTGCCGATCCGACGGCAAAGAAGAAGATCGAAGATCTGTCGCCGATTGCATCAGGCATAAAATTGCACCCAAGAATGCATGGATATTCCGTCGAATCGGTCCAGTGCCACGATGCGGTGAAAATTGCTGGCAGGCTCGGTCTTCCCGTGATCCTCTGCTCGTTCATGGATGGAATCAATCTCAAACTCGGAAACAGCCCCGAAGCGTATGGCAGGCTGGCAGATAAAAATCCGGACACGAAGATCCTCCTGGCGCACGCCTGCGGACACAATATCCTTGAAGCAATGATGATCGCGAAAAGCTGTCCAAACATCTATCTGGATCTCTCTTTCACCCTCCTTTATTACCGGGCATGCAGAAGAGTCATGGAAGACATTGCATATGCGGTCGCCTCCATGTCTGGCAAAAGAATCCTCTGGGGAACGGATCATCCTGACAGACCCTATGCGGAAACTGTGAAACTTTCGATGGACGAGTTCGACAAAATGGGGCTTTCTGCGGAGATCAGAAGAAAAATATTATTTGACAATCCGCTCGAATTCTGTCCCGCTTCCGCCACGAACTGTCAATGATCTGCCAAAAAATGCAAGTCCACCATTCTGGATCGGCATCAATGGGCTGTTGCGAGATAACTTAGACATTTGCCGCCAAGGTAGACGGTGGAAACACGACTGTGGAGATTCTCCAATATCTCAGGGCGGACGCATATGAGTATGTGGTCGCCGGGAAGCGGCAGAGGCCAATATATTATAAGCTTAATGCGGAGTACAGAAAATTGCCGGTGATAAAATTTGAAAAAATATATGTAGTGCCTTATTTATGTAAGTCGTTGATAATCAACAATGTCATTTTTATGGTGCAAAATTTGGACTCGATTTCGCCTTCGCCACGGATTAGCTCAACAAGGGGCAAAAAACTGCGGAACGCCCTGCTCTTCCGCCCAGATCAGCAGAAGCCACTTCTTAAATTCTAAGGTTTTTTATTCGAATTCCGCAGAATCAGCTTGAAAAGCTCCGCGAGCGTCTCGGCATCGTTCATTGCGCGGTGCGCCCGTCCTGACGGGATGGATATTCCAAACCTTTCTGCGAGGCTTTCAAGTCCGTAGCAGGGCAGATCTGGGCAGAATATCTTGAAAAGCTTGATGGAGTCGAAAGTGTTTCCGCTCCATTTTTGCAGTCCGCTTCTGTCAAGAGACTCCTGCAGAAATGCGAGATCGAAACGGGCATTGTGCGCGACAAGCGAAGTCCCCTCTGCGAATTTCAGAAACGCAGGCGCAATCTCGGCAAAGGTCGGCGCGCCTCGGAGCATGTCTTCGTCAATTCCATGTTTTGCAAGGGCGTTTTTGGAAATTGGCGCATGGGGGTTTAGAAGCGAATGAAAACGCGATTCCTCTGCGTTTTTTTCAATTTTCAGCGCGGCAATCTCAATGATGCGGTCGCTGACCGGAGAAAAGCCGCTTGTCTCGAGGTCAAAAAAAGTGAATGGTCCCAGAGAAAAAAGGTCTTCAGTCGTCATAGTAGATCACGCCGGAGCCTTTTTTATTTCCGAAGAGCTTCGACAGAGCCGCCTCATATTCGTCTGGGGACAGGACTGCACCGCATGTAGTCGAGTCCTCTGAAATTGACAATTCCGGCGGGATTTCCTCCAGAAATGGAGATGGTTCCTGCGCCTTTTTCTCACCGAATTTCATTCTCGAGCGGGCGCGCGTGAGGAAAAGCCTCTTCTTCGCGCGGGTGACTGCCACATAGAAGAGGCGTCTCTCCTCGTCGCCCGATTGTTCCTTGAGAGACCTTTCATGTGGAAATATGCCTCCCTCCATGCCCGTGACGAAGACCGAGTCGAACTCGAGCCCTTTGGCGGCGTGGACGGTCATGAGCGTGACTCCGTTCGCGTCCTCCTTGACCCTGTCATTGTCGTCCTGGAGGCAGTACTGCTCGATGAAGGAAAGCATTGTCGGCGGCTCGTCTAGGGGATTCGAAAACCTTTTTTCCTGCTCCGCCATCATGTTGAGCAGTTCGAAGACGTTGTCCCTCCTTTGCTCGGCCTCTTTCCTGTCCTTGTATATTCTGATGAATCCGTCTAGAAAGCCAATTTCCCCGAGAAATCCGTATGCCTTGTCGTATAGATCTCCGGGTGCCTCCATTTCGGGTCGCCATTTGTCGAGGACATTTGCGAATTTCGCACACTCTGCTGAAGCCTTCGAGCTCAATTTGGATCTGAAGCGGTCGGACGACAGCACGCGAGCCATTGCTTCGCCTGTCTCGGCTCGAAGAGATTTGAGCTCCTCGAACGCCTTGTCGCCTATGCCTTTGGGAGGGACATTGACTATTCTCAGAAGGCTCTGATCATCCTTCGGATTGATCGCAAGCTTGATGTACGCAACGGCGTCGCGGATTTCCCTTCTCTCGTAGAATGAGCGCGATCCCACGAGCCTGTAGGGGATTCCGTATCTCTTCATGGCGTCCTCGAAGTGCCTGGACTGGTGGTTTGATCTGTAGAGAACGGCGAAATCGCTGTAGCTGGCGTCGTTGGCTCCAGAAATTACGTCGCATATTTTTTTTGCGACGTAGTCTGCTTCGTCGCTCTCGTCCACCGCGCAGGCAATGACTATGGGATCGCCTCCGTCCAGATTCGACCAGAGGGTCTTTTCATGCCGGTCTGTATTTCTTGAGATGATCGAGTTGGCAACATTCAGGATAGTCGTGGTCGAACGGTAGTTCTGTTCGAGCGCGATCACTTTGCAGTCTGAAAATTCGCGCGGGAAATTGAGGATGTTCTTGATGTTTGCGCCCCTCCATCCGTATATGCTCTGATCGTCGTCTCCGACGGCGCAGACATTCATTTTCCTTCCCGCGAGCTGTCGTATGAGCTTGAACTGGACCATGTTCGTGTCCTGATATTCGTCAACAAGGATGTATCTGTAGATGTCATTGTATTTATTGAGCACTTCCGAATGCTCTTCAAATATTTTGCTAGTGAAGAGAAGCATGTCGTCGAAGTCGAGCATGTTCTGATTTTCGAGTATCTTGACATAGCGCTCATAGACTTTAGATATGGACACGTCGAAGGGATCATCGGCTTCAAGGGCTAGGAACCTGTGGTTTTTTAGAGCCGACTTTGCCTTGCTGATGAGCGAAAGGCATAGCGCCGGGGGGAAATCGTCCTTGTCCATGTCGCAGTCCAGAAGCGCCTGCCTGATGACCGCGTTCTGGTCGCTGTCGTCTGCGATCGTGAAGTTCGACGTGAAGCCTATGCGGTGGACTTCCCTGCGCAGTATTCTCGCGCAGAAGGCGTGGAAAGTTCCAAGAAAAACTTTGGACGCCTCGTCGCGGGAGAGCATGGAATTTATTCTTTCGCGCATCTCCCTCGCCGCCTTGTTGGTGAAGGTCATTCCGGCTATGCAGTCGGACGGGATTCCATTTTCAATCATGTAGGCGATTCTGTGCGTGATCACTCTGGTTTTTCCGGTTCCTGCTCCGGCGAGGACAAGCAGTGGTCCTTCGACGCATCTGACGGCTTCGATCTGCGGAGGATTGAGGAGTCTGCCGAGATTGTCCGATATATTTCCACCCTTTGCGGACTTGGATTCATGCGAAGTTCGCATCTTCATGCTCTCCATGTTCATGCGCTCAGGAATTGAGAATTTTGAGTGCACTGCGAATGAGATTTTCGCTGTTGCATTCTGCGGGCGGAAGGCTTTTCGCCAGCTCATGAACTGTCTTGGCGGCAGATTCATATTTAAAGCCAAGCTGGACAAGGGCGAGAATCGAGTCTTCCGCAGACTTGGCGGCGGAATCTGGAATTTTACCCTGGAAGGCGCTGGCAGGTGAGATTGAAAGCACCTTGCTCCTAAGTTCGAGAACCATTCTGTCGGCCGTCTTTTTTCCGATTCCATTGATCTTTGAGAGCAGTTTCGAGTCTGCGTTGCGCACTGCGGCGCAGAAGGACTCTGGGGTGATGGAACTAAGGACGTTCAGCGCAAGCTTTGGTCCGATTCCTGTCACGGAAATGAGCATTTTGAAAAGATCCTTCTCCTGGGCGCTGTAGAAGCCGTAGAGGCGCATGTCGTCGTCCAAAACCTGCAGGTAGGTGAGCAGTTCGATGCGCTCTCCCACCCTGGGAACTTTGTCGTATGTGCTCATTGGAATGAAGATCTGGTAGCCAACTCCGTTGACATCAAGCAGTATTTCGGTGACTGAAACATCTTTCAGCACGCCGTTCAAGGAAGCGATCATGGGTATCCTCCGCAATTTTTCGGAGTTCCGGCAAAGAGCGCCGGATCTCCGCTTGTTTTTCTGTTGATATATCTCGCAAAGACAATAGCATGAAGCGGTATTGAATCAAAATGAAAAGCGAATTCTTTTAGTACGGATTCAGTAAACGAACGTAGTTTACTGAATACATACCTGTGGACTTCCAAGCTCCGCAAAAAATGATGCCTGTAAATTTACTCTTCAGAATGACTTGTTTTCTGGGATTGCTCCAGATTTTGTCTGAGCGTCAGCAGATTCATCCGGTTTTTGTTCAGTTCGTCCTTGTATTTTTTGAGAGTTTTTTTGGCACTCGCATATTCGTCGGTCAAATCTGAAATCATTTTTCTCTTTGTTTTTTCTGCGCGCGATCCGGAAGCGTCGTGGACATAGGTGCCTCCCCAGCCCCAGCCGTAAGAGTAGTCGGAGGAATTTTTATTTCCAGAAACGTTTGTGCCTGCCAGCTGATGGCTCTTGTCAAGATATCCCTGTATTTCCTTTTCGAGCTTTGGAATTTCCTCCTCGATGAATTTGTTTCGGATCTCCAGCTTCCCTATTTCCTGAGCCAACTGCTTCGATTTCCAAGTCGCAGTCAGTTTTTTCCGCTGTTCCTGCTCGGCGGCAAGCCTGACCGCATCATCTTTTTTCTTTTGTTCTGCCGCCGCCTTGACTGCCGCCATCCTACTTTCGTGCTTGAGCGCCTCCTGAGGGTCGTAGTTGAATTTTTTCTGAATATCCTCAGGGAGACTGGAAAACTTAACAAAGATGACGCCTTTGGAATGCCCGACATTGAGACCGGCCGGAGTCTGGCTTATGATGTAGGGATTCTCAAGGACTCTTCCGTCTGGCAAAGTGTAAGAATCCAATGCTGAAGCACTTATGCAGATCAGCGCCGCGCAAAATGCGAGAGTCGCAGAAATTTTCATCTTGTGTTTCTCCAATTTAATATTTTTCAAGTTTTGCCGGAGGATTGAATATGCTCTCGTCCAGTTCGGGATTCCATTCCACAGATTCAATGGAGACTTCCCGGATTTTTCCGTCCGCCTCGGATACGATGATCATGGGCATCATGATTCCGTCGCAGTTCTCGTAGTCTTCGAAGCTTGTCGCCATCTCAGTTTCCTGATCCCTGATCTTCTGCTTCTGCTCGGATTTGAGGACAAAGAAAGTTTTTTGATCAACGTATAATGTGAGCGGAGAAGACTTGAACTGCTCTTTTGGAGTGCAGAGGACTTTATAGCATTTGCCGCCGGCAATCTCGGCACTGCCTTGCGGCTCCATTTTTGAAAACAGTTCATCGAAGTTGCTGTCAGGCAAGATGTTGTAGGCTTGAAACCTGAGGCTGTCAAGCTCTTCCGGAGCAAGATTACGAAGGGGCGCTTTGCCGCTGAGCTCCCATGCTGTCTTGCCATTGTAAGCCCTGAGCATCAGACTGTCGCCTGACTGAACTTGTATCCTGATGAGATCCGGCTTTTTTACTATGACATTGAGATTGCCTTCTGCTCCGTCAAACATCTTCAGTTTGGCCTTGATTTCAGCGGAAAAGACTGTTTTAGACTTTCCGTCAGGATCAGCGGCCTTCTGAATTTTTGCCATGATTTCTTCGGAGGCGGGCATTACAGCGTCCTCGGCGGCGGCGGAATTCGCGTAGCAGAGGAGCTGGACGGCGGCAAGCAATAGCGCCATTTTCCTTTTCATGTGAGGCGTTCCTTTTTTTGAGAAAGAGTCGGTTTCTAAGATCTGACAGGCAAAGCCTAACGCGCAATATTGCAAAAACAAGGGCAAAGTCCAGATTCTGTGCTGAAAAAGGGGAAGATGGCGGTTGCTTTTAGGACTGCCGGAATTATTTTTATACGCTTTGAAGTGTCGAAATATATTTATGGAGTTTCCGGATGACGGTCATGAATGAAAATTTGGAGAGATGGACTGTGGAGAAGGCGCGGGACGCCTTTGGAGTCCTTAACTGGAGCGCCGGATATTTCGACATTTCCGAAACAGGGGATGTCGTCATCACGCCGAATGGCAGAAAAAATGGAGGTCCTTCTGTAAGCATCATGGATGTCATTGCCGGAGTCAAGGCCCGCGGGCTGGACATGCCAGTCCTCTTGCGGGTGCAGAACATTCTGGACTCCCAGTTGAACCGGCTCAACGAATCTTTTCAAAATGCCATGCGCGATCTTCAGTACGGAAACGTCTACAGAGGCGCGTATCCGATCAAGGTCAACCAGCAGCAGCAGGTGCTCGAAGAGGTCACCAAGTTCGGCTCAAAATGCCATCATGGGCTTGAAGCCGGCAGCAAGGCGGAGCTGATAGCCGCCATCTCGATGCTCAAAGATCCCGAAGCGTGCCTGATCTGCAACGGCTACAAGGACGAGGAGTTCATCGAGCTGGGGCTTTACGCGAAGAAAATGGGCATCAGGTGCTTTTTCGTAGTTGAAATGCCCGGAGAAATACCGCTCATCGTGAAAAAATCCCGCGATATGGGCATCAAGCCGCTTCTGGGAATCCGAATGAAGCTTTCCACGAAGGCGGGCGGACAATGGACAGAATCCGGCGGCGACCGGAGCGTCTTCGGCCTGAATACGCTCGAGATCATCGAAGTTGTTGACTATCTGCGGGAAAACGGGCATCTCGACTGCCTGCAGTTGCTCCACTATCATATCGGCTCGCAGATCCCGAACATAAGGGACATCAGGGCGGGCGTTCTTGAGGCGGCAAGAATCTATGCCGGACTTTTCCAGGAGGGCGCGCCGATGGGATATCTCGATCTCGGCGGCGGACTCGCTGTTGACTACGACGGCTCGCATACGAATTTCCCGAGCAGTCGAAACTACACGACCGAGGAGTATTGCGCGGACATAATAGAGACCGTCATGGAGACGATGGACCGCCACAAAATTCCGCACCCAGTCCTGATTACCGAATCCGGGAGGGCGACCGTCGCCTACTACTCCGTTCTGCTTTTCAACGTCCTCTATGTGAGCCGGTTCAAGGCACAGCAGATACAGGACGAAGCGCCAAAAAACTGCCATGAGCTAACCAACAACATGTTTGACGTCCTCAAGGCGATCAAGCCTAAAAAGCTTCAGGAATGCTATCATGACGCGATCTTTTACCGCGACGAGATAAGGGAGAGATTCAAGTCCGGAGAAATCAGCCTCAGGGAGAGGGCGCATGCCGAATCCGCATTTTGGAACATCATGAGCAGGATATCCACGGAAACTAAAAAGCTCAAGTACGTGCCGGACGAATTCGAGCACCTCGAGCTTGCGCTATCCGACATCTACTACGGAAATTTCAGCCTCTTCCAGTCTCTGCCGGACTCCTGGGCGATCAAACATCTTTTCCCGGTAATGCCGGTCCATAGGCTCAACGAACAGCCCCTGCGCCACGGAATCATCGCCGACATAACATGCGACTGCGACGGCAGAATAGACAATTTCATTGATCTGCACGACGTCAAGCACACGATCCCACTGCACGAGCTCAAGAGCGACGAGGAGTATTATCTGGGCATATTCCTGGTCGGCGCCTATCAGGAGACGCTTGGAGATCTTCACAACCTTCTTGGCGACACAAACGTTGTGAGCATAAGGATACACGAAGACGGCAAGTACGAATTTGTCAGAGAGCTCGAAGGCGATTCTGTCGCCGACGTCCTTTCATACGTCGAATACGATGTGAAAGCCATGATACAGAGGCTTAGAGACACGGCGGAAGGCGCAGTCCAGCAGTCTTTGATCACCCCCGAGGAGCGCCGTAAAATCATGGAGGCATACGAATCTGGTCTCAGGGGATACACCTATTTCGAAAGATGATTGCCTTCTTTGCCTTGGGGGCTGTTGGCGTTTGTAAATCTGGAACAAATTCAAATCACGAATTTTGATCGCGATTCAGATAAGAAGGAGGAATACGGCGTAGTTTGCTGAAAATTCAGACTTCCTTACCCATATGGGGAAAATTATAATTATATGGAAAATGCATGTGTCGGATTTGCTTCAATCGGGGTCGGGGTCGCTATCGGAATCGGAATTGATGCATGGGAATAATATTCGATCCCGATACCGATTCCGATACCGATAAATTGCAACAACAGCAAATTCCACGAATCAGGAGTTATGAAATTGACAGGAGGGCTCCCTTTTGAAGAAGATAGGAATATTCGGGGGGACTTTCGATCCGCCCCATCTTGGCCACACCGGGCTCGCCGAGCAGGCGATGCATTTCTGCGGACTCGACATGATTATCTTTGTTCCCGCCTTCAATCCGCCACACAAGCCTGATTTCCCGATAAGCCCGTTCAAGGACAGGCTAGAAATGCTCCGCCTCGCGCTAAAAGGGCGCGACTCCTTCGAGATATCCGACTTCGAAGCAAGGATGCCTGACGAGCCTTCATACACCTTCAGAACGATGGAGCATTTTGCGGAAACTTATCCGGATGCCGAGATCTCCCTGATCCTTGGCTCAGACAGCCTTCTTCAGCTTCACACCTGGTTCAAAGCGGAGGAGCTTGTCGAAAAATGGAACATAATATCTTATCCGCGGAAGGGATTCAGGCCGGATTTTGGGGATCTTTCAAAAATATGGGGCGAAAAAACTGGAGAAAGGCTTTACAAGTCGCTTTTGCCTCTTAAATTCATTGACGTATCTTCGACTGATCTCAGAAAACGCATCTCCGAGAGGTGTGAGAGCTCCGCTTTTCTTGATGCGGCAGTCGAAGAATACTCGGCGACGAAGAAGCTCTATGGTTGAAAATAAAGGAGAAACAATGCCAGAATCGGAATTGGCCGCGGAAAAAAATACAGCAAAGAAGTCTGCCTCCTTGGAAAAGGCCGCAAAAATGGCGAAGGCCGCCGCGGAGGCCGCGGACGCTGGAAAGGCTGGCGATCTTCTTGTCCTGCAGTTGAGCGAGATCACAGTGCTTTGCGACTACTTCGTGATATGCACCGGCAACTCGGCGCCTCATCTGCGCGCCATCTCAGAACGCGTGTGCGACGAAATCAGAAGCTCTTTTTCTGTGAAGCCAAGCTCCATTGAAGGAGATCCGGCAAGCCGCTGGATTGTCATTGATTTTGGATCGGTGATTGTCCATGTTCTCTCGCCGGAAATGCGCGATTTCTACCGCCTCGAAAACATGTGGGGAGACGCGCCGAGAATTTTGGATTTTCTGCCCCTTTCAAGGAGAAAGAAGAATTGAGATGAATTATTCGGAAGTAAAAACTTGGGACGAGTTCAGATGGGAGGAGCTCATGCGGGACTTGGACTCCGGGATCTCCGCATATATGAAGGGAGTGTCGCGCTTCATTGATCTGCCATGCGAGGAACGCATCACGGCTGACATGGCGCGATCCGCCGCAAACTCCGAGGATTCCCACCAGACAATCGCTGAAATTCTGAATTTCCGCGGAGTTGACGACGAGGATGATGACGAGCAGGGCGATTTCTTCCCTTCGGCGCAGGAAAACCTGGAGACGAGAAAAGGAGCGGAACTTTTCAGAGAGCTTTCAGCTCTCACCGAGGAGTTCGCTTCTGCCTCTGCCGCTCAGCCGAACCTTTTCAAGCCCGAATTCGTGATTTGGACGCTTGCCTATTACGGCATCGCAATGAGAGAGGCGTGTCAAATCCTTGACGCCCCCGACGATCTTGACAAGTTTTCTCTTGCAGTTGCAAAGCGCCTCCAGCGCGACAGCGCCGCAATTGCCGAGCGCCTGAGACAGGTCTCATCGGAAGTCCCCGGACTCCGGAATTTTCTCGAAAAACAGATATCGAGGCTGGCGAGAATAAGAGGCAAGGCCATCGAGATATGCTGTCCTTCCCGGAACACGGGAAAATGAATTACGACGACTACAAGAAGGATCAGCTCTCGAAACTGCGAATTTCGCGATTTTTTCCTTCCGGAGTGGATTTTTTTCAGATTGTCCCTGCTTTGCTCCTGGTGATCGTAGGAATATTTTTCATCTACGGAATCGGACAGCAGATCGGAAGCCGCGCCTATCTGGACATGTGGAAGAAGCAGATCCTGTGGTTTTCAATGGGCATTTGCTTCTGGTTCTATTTCAGTTTTTTTTTCGATTACAGAAGCCTGAAAAAATGGTCGCTCATAATCTATCCGGTATGCATCTTTCTCCTCCTCGCCGTCTTTCTCGGCGGCGCTAAAATTAACGAGGCGCGCCGCTGGCTTCCCCTGGGTCCTGTCAGAATACAGCCTTCCGAGTTCGCAAAGACCGGCATCATCATAGTCAATGCCATGATCCTTTCATCGAGCGAATTCAAGCTCTCGCGCCTGACCAGCCTCGCTGGAATCCTTCTCATCAACGCAATCCCGTTTTTCCTCATCGTGATAGAGCCTGATCTTGGCGCGGCGATGATGATTGTGCCAATCGCGGGCGCCATGCTCTTCGCCGCAGGAATCGGCTGGAAATGGATCTTCGCCGTATTTCTCGCGCTCTCGCTATCACTGCCGGCGGCATATCCATTTCTCAAGGAATATCAGAAGGAGAGAATCATGGTATTCTTCAATCCTGGCAGAGATCCTGTCAAGCGCGGCTGGAATGCACTTCAGTCTGAGCTTGCGGTCGGAAGCGGCGGAATCGCCGGGAAAGGCTTCATGCAGGGGACACAGCACACTCTCGGATTTCTGCCGAAAACAGTGTCCAGCACGGACTTCATTTTTTCAGTCATCGCCGAGGAGACCGGCTTCGCAGGCTCGATGCTGGTGATATTCCTCTACATGGCGCTCATAGCCTCTATCCTCCGCGTCGCGATGCTCTCATGCGACGAGTTTGGAGCATTTCTAGCAATAGGAATCGCCGTCATGATATTCGCCCACTCGTTCATAAATATTTCCATGACCATAAGGCTTATGCCTGTCAAAGGGCTTCCGCTTCCGCTCATCAGCTACGGAGGCTCCTTCATGGTCTGCATCCTCTTCTGCCTAGGAATACTACAGTCCGTCTACAGAATTTCGGCTCTAAAAAAAGACGGACTAGCCTGACGGCGAAACGCCAAATCTCGAAGCTCTGTTTTCCCGTTGATTT
>DYRX01000093.1 GCA_020718525.1 Victivallis vadensis | reverse complement strand
ATAAGCATGGATTGAGGAGGCGTGATGAAGTATGGCTCTTTCGCCGAAAGAGCCTGAGCCACTTTCGGCGAAAGTGGCATACTGCTGAAACAGACTCAAATGTCCGCAGTCAATGCCAGCTTAACGGTTAGATAAAATAGTCGTCGTGAATTTCTAACAATAGGAGAGTAAGGATGAGAAGGCTTTTGTCGCTGTTCGCGATCGGATTCATGGTCTCGCTGTCACCGGTATATGCGGTGCCGAACTTTGACAAGTTGCTGGAGCCTGAAATCCGGGCGGTCTCGGATTCTGTCATTGTCGTAAAACTCTCCAATATGGTGCTGAAAAAGCCTGAAGAAGAGCTTAAGCCCGATATGATTCTAGTCTCGAGCCGGAAAGATTCGGCATTTGCAAACGGGAAGAGTCCTGCCTGCTTTGGATACTGGACAATGCCTTTGAGATACAGCATACGAAAAGATCTGAATGTGAAGGGGATCTGGATTTTTATATTTCTGGATGGAAAAATGGTCGCTGGCTCGGATTATTCGGTGCAGATCAAGGATGCCGAGTTTGAAAAGATCAATCCTGAAACTGGCAACAGGGAGAAATCCGGAAAGGTGAAGGCGCCTGAACTGTCGTTTGTGTTCAAGGGAGATGAGACAAGGAGCGAAGCGATACACGCGAACCAGGCGGGCTATCTGCCGGATTCTGCGAAATTCGCATACCTCTGCCAATATGCTGGATGGAAAAATGGAGTGAAGGACAATGCTATTGACGTTGATTTTTCGGAATGCAAAAAGTTTTTTCTTCTGGATGCAGGAAGCGGAGCGGAAGCGTTTTCCGGAGAAATAAAGCTCAGTCCGGTTTGCGATAAGGATGGCAAATCTGTTTCCGACAGGCTAGCCGAGTGCCGGGTATGGGAAATGGACTTTTCCTCCTTCAAGAAGCCGGGAAAATATAGGATTGCAGTGCCTGGCGTGGGATCCTCATGCGATTTCACAATAGCTTCGAACGCATATGATTCCGCCTTCGGGAACATGATGCGCGGAATTTATCATCAGCGCTGTGGCACGGCTCTGCTTCCAGAGTTCACCAGACACACACATCCCGCATGCCATCTGGACGATGCGGTCGTTCCGCCGGTGGAAGCATATAAGAATGAGGAGGCCGACTTTTATCCGCAGGAGGCTGGAAAGAAAATCCCATGCGCAAGAGGGCATCACGATGCCGGAGACTACGGGAAATACATGACCAGCGGAGCGCTTTTCGCCTTCAATCTGCTCTTTCCTTTCGAAGTTTTTCCGGAAAAGCTTCAATTTGACGCATCTCCTATTCCTGAAGCCGGAAATGGGATTCCAGACATCATCGAGGAAGTCAAATGGGAGCTGGACTGGATTTCAAGAATGCAGGACGACGACGGACTTGTCTTCTCGATTGTGAAGCCGGATCCCACTATGAGCTATGAGGACAGCGTTGCAGGAACTCCGACAAAAAAGTTTGACAAGCCTAGATCTTTGTGGTGGAAGGACATACACACGACGGCGGCATTCGCGGCGATTTTATCGAGGGCGGCGCGGTCGCCGGAATTTCAGAAGCACTATCCGGAAGATGCGAAGATCTATCTGGAGAAGGCGAAAAAAGCCTGGGATGTCTGCATGAAGCACACAGGAAAAGATGGAGCGCCCAACGATCTTGTCGGGGGGCACCACTATGGGGCTTTCTTGAACGCGCTTGACGAATATTGCTGGATGGCGGTAGAGCTCTGGCTGAGCACAGGTGAAGCCAAATATCACGACTATTTCCTGAAGCATCACAAGCCGGAAAGCGGCTGGCAGTGGGGCTGGTGGCCTCTCAAGGACTCTTCAGGCGCCGCAACGAGATCCTATGTTTATGGCAAGCGGGAAGGAAAAAATCCGGAGATGCTCGAGAATTGCAGAAACAACCTTGTCAAAGCCGCAGAAAATGCTGTGAAATGGCAGAAGGGCTGGGCGATGAGGGCGTCATTCGCGGAGGATCCCTACAGATTTGGAAGATGGGGATGGATATTTCTTCCGGACATCGCTTCCTACAGCATCGTCACAGCAATACCTTTGCTCGATGAGGCAAGGAAAAAGGAATTTGCCGACGCAGTGATATTCAATGCAGACCAGGAGATGGGGAACAATCCTGAAAATATGTCCTATATTACAGGAACGGGACTGAGAAGGCCTGTTGATCATGTGCATCAGTTGAGCAGGTTCGACAAGATCAGCGAGCCAATTCCAGGAATGCCTCTGGGCTTTCATCCCTGCGGTTTCAACAGGGGTAACAGCGCGCGCCAGCTTATGGCGTCGTACAGCGCGGGAGGAATTCCTCCGGCATACAGATACATTGACTGCTGGAACGTCGAGCAGGAGTTCACTGTTCCGATACTTGCCTCGACGGCGATAGTTTACGCCTGGCTTTCTGATCCGTCGAAGCAGAAAAGCGGAAAGCCCTCTTTGGAGATACGCGGAAATGGGGCCGGAGAGCTAGTGTCCGGAATAGAGCCGTTCACTGTGAAATTCACTGCTTCGGCGAAGGGGGCGAACGGGAAGGAGATAAAGGAGTTCTACTGGGACCTCGACAACGAAGACTTCTCATCCGAGAAGGATTTCGAATATACCTTCCACACGCCGGGAATTTACAAGGTCTGCTGTACTGCGACCGACGACAGCGGCTGGATTGACTACAAGTATATCACAGTGAAAGTCGCGCAAAAGGAGAAGGATTTGCCAAACGGAGGCAAGGCTCCCGAGCCAGCAAAATCAATCAGGCACATCTGGAATTTTGACGAAGGGCTCGATGACTCCATTTCAGGCAGGCAGGCTAAACTCGGAGGCACTGCGAAGGCTGGTGACGCAAACCTCATGTGGATGATCAAGCCGTCTGGCAAGGCATTGGAACTGAAGTCCTGTGACGACCAAGTCATTGTTGATTTTGACAGCAACATCCTTACAGATCCGAAGATCAGACGCTTTCGCGCCGAGGCGATTGTGAACTACGAAAAGGACATCGAGCGCGGGCTGGGACACTCAAATATCATCCTGATCGAAGCATCCTACAATTCTGTGCTTGGCATAAAAAAGGACATGTGGAATGGCAAGGGACTCAAGGGCACTAATGATCCGGTAATTCAGACCAAGGCATTGAAGCTTTTTGACACGAAGCCAGGCTGGCGCACAATCGCGATAGGTTTCGACAAAGATGCCGGAACCGCATATCTGGAATCTGCCGGAGAGAACTGTGAATTCCCTTTCAAATTTGATGGCTCTGGAGTCAAATCAACCCTGAGCATCGGCGGGTTTGAAGGATACCTAGATGAACTGCGGATAAGCATTGAAGAGAGGGAATAAGCAATACAACTGTCTCTGCCGGAAGGACTAATTCAATATATTATGAATATCTATGGCATGGCAGTCAATAGAAATCATAAGTGAATTAGTCTTTGAAATTGCCAGAAGCCGAAACTGCCTTAAGCATGGCTTTCGCCTTGTTCACGGTTTCTTCAAATTCCGATTCCGGAACGGAGTCGGCGACAATTCCTGCGCCGGACTGGATATAGGCCTTTCCATCCTTCAGGACAGCAGTTCTGATGGTGATGCAGGAATCGAGATTTCCACCGAAGGCGTAGTAGGCGACTGCTCCGCCGTATGGACCTCTTCGCTCGTTTTCGAGTTCTGAAATGATCTGCATCGCCCTAATTTTTGGAGCTCCGCTCAGCGTTCCTGCTGGGAAGGTCGAGCGCATGACCGAATCGTTGCGCAGTTCAGGTCTGAGCTGTCCTGTCACATTTGACACGATGTGCATTACGTGGCTGTATTTTTCCACAATCATGAGCTCGTCAACTTTCACCATGCCGGATTCGGAAACGCGCCCGATGTCGTTCCTGGCAAGATCTACGAGCATTATATGCTCGGCTCTCTCCTTTTCGTCCGAGAGCAGATCTTCTGCGAGTTTCGCATCTTCGGAGTCGTTTGCTCCGCGCTTTCTTGTCCCCGCTATCGGACGCACGGTGATTTTACCGTCAATGCATCTTACATGCACTTCGGGCGAGGCGCCGACAATTGAAAAATCTCCGCAATTAAGTAGGAACATATAGGGAGATGGATTGAGCGTGCGCAGGGCGCGGTGCACGGAAAGCGGAGAGCCTGTGAAAGGCATCGAGAACCTCTGCGAAAGTACTGTCTGTATTATGTCGCCTTCGAGGATGAAATTTTTCGCCTTCGAGACCATGGTACAGAATTTATCCCGGCTCATGTTTGAATCGAACTGGACATCCTGGCCCCCGAATTCGAGGGGCACCGGGGGCATGTCGAGAGGAGAGCGGAGCTTTGATTCGATGCTTTCAATCCTCCGGCACGCGGAGCGATATGCATCTTCGGGAGAAACGCCATTTCCAGACTCCGCCATGGAGATGATTTTGATCGAATGCCTGACCCTGTCGAAGACAAGTACCGTGTCCATCACCATGAAGAGGGCGTCAGGCACTTTGTAGGGGAGGGCGCTTGGCATGGGGATGGAAGGTTCCGCCTCCCCTGCGCAGTCGTAGGAAAGATATCCTACAGCTCCTCCAAAAAAAGGCGGAAGTCCTTCTGTTTCAAGGACTTTATAGCGCGCCATAAGTTGGTCAATCTTCTCGAAGACATCACTCCCATCAATTTCAGATAATTCTCCGTTTCTTCCTTTGAGGATTGCTTTTCCTGCTTCGCTCGTAAAAACTGCGAGAGGATCAGTCCCCAGAAATGAATATCTTCCTATTTTTTCGCCCCCCTCGACGCTTTCAAGCAGGAAGGAGAAGGGGAGGGGATGTCCGTCGGCACCGTACGCGATTTTCCTGAATGCCGAAACAGGAGTCTCCGTGTCGGCGATAAGCTCTCGGACTATTGGAACAAATCCGCTTGCGCCTGCTATTTTCTTGTATTCCTGCAAATCTGGTTTCATCTTTATAAATCCGTATTGTTGTTGCTCCGCAGTTTGAACCGCCAGATTTGCTCGGCGGAAGTCCTTCTGCACAAGCAAATCCAATATTCCCACAACTATGAAAGTTGTGGGAAAGCGATGATAAGATCATCCGACATTGCATATTTTCCAGTAAATGTCACGATAAATTCCTGCGATTGCACAATCAAGGCGCAATATTGACCGGAAGGAAAAAACTCCCCTTCAGAAAATTGCGGTGCAATTTTCATTAGATAATCTGGAGCGGAAGTCTGCGGAGAGGCTTACGCCCAGATTATCTAGGCAGTCGCGATGAGCTTTGGACGCGAATTATTTTGATCTGAACAGCTCGACGCGCTCGTCCTCCGAAAGATCCGGTGCTATGCCGTCCATCGCCTCCCAAATCTCGTCATGGACAATCTCCACTCCAGGTCCGATGTCGTAAACAGGGCTGAGCGTTTCGATCTCGAGCATAAAAGAGCAGGAGTAGGATTCGATACTGCATCCGTTGTCCGGATACTCGGCATCAATAAAATGCTCGAATCTTTTTACGAGGGCGCTTCCGCCGTTGAGATAGGCGATCCAGCCGTCTTCGCAGTTCAAGCCCAGCTTGCAGGGGGATTTGGCGGAGGAATCCTGGCGCAGGACAATCGCCCGCTTCCCGAAGCTCAGCCTGGGATCGTCGAGATCGGTGTAGGGCCAGACGCTTAGAAATCTGTTCGGAAGGAGATCCGACCTGTCTCCCTGCGGTAGCGGAATTACTGCCTCGCCTCCAGGCGCCATCACGGTGAGAGCCCACACGGCGAACTGCAGATCCCACTGGCTCTCGTTCCGCAGCTTGTGGCTGACGGCGAAGCGGCGATTTCCCATAGGCTTGACTGTGAAGGACTTGGATATTCCTGTCGTCAGTTCGGTTCCTGAAGAAAAGGTGACGCCGTCTTCGGAGCTTGTGACCGAAACCTTGGAGTTGTCGGGGCAATATGTTCTTGGCTTTGCTTCCGGCGCATGCCAGAGCCTGTGCCCCCCGTATATTTTCCATTCGTCCCCGCCGCTTTTTCCGGCTTCAGCCTTGTCAACGTAGAAAAGATTCTGTCCCTTCCCTATGAATCCGCCGATTATGCGGGGACCCACATCGGTCGTCACGATCAGTCTGAAGTCTCCGCTTGAGAGCTCGACGCAGTTCTTCCAGCCCATGAAATCAATCTTCTTCATTGCATTCTCCATTTTGAAAATTGTCTTTACAGTAGTCTTTCCTGGCGCAAATTGCCACCGTGCATTCTCCCTTCCAATTGCGATTTGCAGTCGCCGCCACCAGTTCCGCCGCAGTTCCGCGCAGAATTTCTTCGTGAAGCTTGCTTGCCTCGCGGATCACGGCGACAGGCGCAGACGGCGAAATGTGCCGGCATATTTCATCGAGAAGCTTCTTCATCCTGTACGGCGACTCGAAAAGAAACGCCGTCATATCCAGAGATGCGATCTCCAGCAGAGCCTTTGTCCGCCTTCCCTCCTTGACCGGCAGAAAGCCGTGAAATGAAAATCTGTCGCAGGGAAGAGCCGAAGCTGTCACGGAAAAGCTCAGTGCTGAGACACCCGGAATTATGATAGGACTGAGTCCGGATTCGAGTGCTTTGTTCATGATCAGGTAGCCAGGGTCTGAAATTGATGGAGTGCCGGCGTCGGAAAGAACCGAGACGCTTTTTCCGGACTGCACCAGGTCAATTATTCTGGACGACTTGTCGTGTTCGTTGAAGGCGTGGAAGGGGATCAGTCCGGCCTTGATCCCATGGCGGGAGAGGAGGATTGACGCGCGCCTGGTGTCCTCTGCGGCGACGAACTGCGAATTTCGCAGATAGCGCAGAGCCCGCAATGTGATGTCGTCGAGATTTCCTATTGGGGTCGCCACAAGTGCCAGAAATGGAAGGAGTTCCGGCTTTTCACCTGAAGGATTTCCGCTGTCAGCCTCCATTTGAGCCTTCCTTCTGGCTGTCATATATGATTTTTCCTTTGGACACGACCATTCTGACTGCGTTGCTGTCGCAGTCGAAGAATGAGATGTCCGCGGAAAGTCCCGGCTTCAGCTCTCCCCTGTCGGAGAGGCCGATATTTTTTGCCGGATTGATTGTCATGCATGCCGCCGAATCGGTCGAGTCCATGTGTGAAAAGGTCATCAGATGGCGCCATCCTCTTTCGAGCATCAGCGTTGTTCCAGAAAGGACGCCGTCGGAGTTTGTCACCATTCCGTTTCTGACATTGACCTTGATGTCGCCAATGCTGTATCTGCCGTCGCGCAGTCCGGCGGCCTGTATTGCGTCGCTCACGCCGATAATCTTGTCTTTCGGCTTGGCTCTGCAGGCGAGATCCACCATTCTGGGGTGGAGGTGGGCGCCGTCGAGGATGATTTCGATTGAAATCCTGTCGTCCGTGAGTGCGACGGCAGTGATTCCGACAGCCCTCTGGTGGAGCGGCGGCATTCCGTTGAAGATATGCGAGACTCTGTTCGCCCCGGCATCAACTGCTCTGAGGACGGATAGCTCGTCGGCGATTGAATGGCCCATCGAGGGGACGATGTTGTTTTCCCGGAGGAGCTCGACGAGCTTGATGGAGTTGTCAAGTTCCGGGGCGAAGGTCATGATCTTGATGCAGTTCCCGCCTTCGGCAATCATTTCGCGGGCTTCGCCGATGTCTATGGAGCGGATATCCTCCTCGAGCTGGGAGCCATGCTTCTCCTTGTTGAGGAAGGGACCTTCCACATGGATGCCTATTGGCTCAGCTCCCTCGCATGGCATGCTGAGCATGCCCCTTATGCTCGACACCGCCCGCATCATGTCCTTCCTGGGACCTGAGACGATTGTGGGGAGGAAGGATGTCGTTCCGTGCTTTGCCAAAGTTCTGCCCATCATGGCTATGTCCGAGGCGTTCTCGAAAGCGAGGCTGGAATCGAAGCCTCCGGCGCCGTGGATGTGGGTGTCAATCATTCCTGGCGTGGCATAGCAATTTTCCAAGGAAACAGTGTCCAGACCGGGCTCGGGAACAAATGCGGAGCTTCCCCCGATTGCCAGGATGAAATTGTCCTCAACCAATATGCCCGCACTCTGTATCCGTATGAAAGGCGTAAGGCAGAAATCTGTCACAAATAGCGTTCTTGTTCCACGCTTGCTCATATGTCCTAACTCCTTTATGGAAAGGCAATTACAAATTAACAACTGATTGAAGGCGCCATCAAGTCCGATGCGCGCCCCCTATAAGAAAAAAATAAATTAGCTCAAAATCAACGACTTACAAAAATATTTCAATTTCTTTTGAAAAAAAGCTTGCAATCCCGGCGTTCCGGTCAATTTTATCGGGAGTTTCCAAGCGGCAGAACAGGGGCTGTTAATAAGCTGTTCATAAGTGTTGTTTCCATGTGAACGGAGAAGAGCCCTGCGGAGCGCCGCGGAAGCGACAGAGTGTGAGGTCAGGGAGCGTGTCTACGTTTCCAGACCTGTCTGCATGAGCATGGGAAAATTGGCATTAACAAACAAAGATTAGGCATTGACGATGCATAACGATATGGAGCTTGGGGCATTTTGGGGCGGGGTCCGCGAGATTGTCAGAAAAATGATTGGCGACGACGACACCTATTCGAGGTGGATACAGCCGATTGTACCGGTTTCACTCAAAAAGAACGCGCTCCTGCTCGGTGTTGCGGACGAATTCTGCGCCGAGTGGGTGAAGTCCAATTTTCAGGACATGATTTTGTCGGCGCTTTTGCAGGCATATGGCGAAAAGTTCAAAATAAGCTACGAGATAGGGCACCTTATCGAGGCTCCGCAAAGGGCGCATCCTGAGCATGTCCGACACTCGAGGAGCGATGTACAGTCTCAAAGGCGTTCGAGCGACAAGTGCAATCCGGCATATACGTTTTCAAACTTCGTGGTCGGACCTGAAAACCGGATAGCATATGCCGCCGCGATGGGAATGGTTGACGTCAGAAGTTCAGCTCTCGCCGCGAATCCGCTGTTCATATATGCCAGTCCCGGACTCGGAAAGACACATCTCATCCAGGCGCTTGCGAACAAAATCAGGGAGATGCCTTCCCAGTTCAAGGTCGAGTATCTCGCCTGCGAAGACTTGATGAACCAGTATGTTGACTGCATCGCGAACAAGAATCACCATGTCTTCAGAAACAGATTCCGCAAAGTGAACTACCTTCTGATAGACGACATACATTTCCTCTCGAAGACAACAAATCTGCAGGAGGAATTCTTCAACACTTTCAATACGCTCTACAACGAGGGGAACAAAATCATACTCACCTCGGACAAGAGACCGTCGGAGATACATGGTCTCGAGAACAGGCTGATATCCAGATTCTCCTCTGGTCTGACTGTTGAAATTGAGTCTTTCGGAGAGGAGACAAAGCTCGCCATACTCAAAAAGAAACAGCTTTCTCACCAGATCAAGTTCCGGGACGACGTCCTGCATTTTGTCGCGAGAAATCTTTGCTCCGATGTGAGAGTTCTGGAAGGCGCACTCTTCAGGCTGGTCGCGGTCGCGTCTGTCGAGAATTGCGAAATGAGCATCGAGATGGCGAAGAGGATTCTTGGAGACTACCTCGAACAGCAGGCGCTCAAAAGAATCAACATTGAAAGCATCCAGAAGGCGGTTGCCGAGTTCTATGATCTCAGAATTTCTGACATCACTGGCACCAACAGATCAAGCAATATTGCGGTTCCAAGAATGCTTGCGATGTATCTCTCGAGGACGAAGACCGAGAAGTCTCTGCCGGAAATCGGCCAGGCATTCTATAAAAATCATGCGACAGTGCTCCACGCATTCCGTAAAATCGAAAGGGAGCGTAAAAAGAACGAGACCATTGACCGCGCCCTCTCCCAGATAGAGCGAAAACTGCAGAGTGTATAGAAGATCTGCTGAAATCCATCATTCCGCGCTACCCAGTCGCTTGGAATTTCTGCTCTTGTGCATCTGGACGCCGCAAGCCGAGCCGAGCGAAGGTCAAGGCATTGTCTGAGGCTTCGCCGCTCTCTTTCCAAAGATGAGGCTTCCTATTCTTACGATGCTTGCGCCCTCCTCGATTGCGATTTCGAAGTCTCCGCTCATTCCCATCGAAAGTTCCTTGAGTTGGACTCCGGTTTTTTCCCGGATCTTGTCTCTGAGGATCCTAAGGGATGAAAAAATGCGTCTCAGCTCGGATTCGCATGCGGCGAATGGTGCCATCGTCATAAGCCCTTCAACTTGAACACCTTTCAATTGGATGGATGCATCGAGGATTCGGAAGAGCCCGTCTTCGGAGCCGATTCCGAATTTGCTTTCCTCGCCCGACACATTCATTTCGAGGAGCACTCTCTGTACTTTTCCGGTTTCGGATGCGATTCTGGAGATTCTGGCCAGAAGGGATTCCGAGTCGGCCGAATGGACAAGCGCGCAGATCGAAACAGCCTTCGCCGCCTTGTTGCTCTGGAGATGTCCGATCAGATGCCATTCGATGTCATTCGGCGATACTGCGCTCTTCTCGGCGAGCTCCTGAACCTTGTTCTCCGCGAAAAGTCTTTGCCCGGCGGCATGGGCGGCCAGGACGGCATCCGGAGGGAAGGTCTTGCTGACAGCGGCAAGTCTGATATCTGAAACGGTTCTTCCCGCTTTTCTGGCGGCATGCGAAATTCGCAGATTCACCTCTTCAAGATTAGCTTTCACATGGGAAAAGTCCATGGCCGGCATATCATCCTTTGTTCACTCGACGGTGACGCTTTTTGCCAGATTGCGCGGCTGATCAATTGCGCAGTTTCTTTTTTTCGCGACATAGTAGGCGAACAACTGCATGGCGACCACTGCGAGAATTGGAGTCAGATAGGGGGAGGCCTGCGGGATGGAAATGATGTCATCGGCATGCTCCGCCATTTCCTTGTCGCCGATTGTCGAGACGGCGATCACAGGGGACTTTCTTGCCCGGCATTCCTGGATATTTCCTATCATCTTGTCTTTTCCTGGAATCTCGCAGGCGAGTGCTAGGACAGGCACTTTTTCCTCCAGAAGTGCGATTGGACCATGCTTGAGTTCAGCGGCGTGGTAGCCTTCTGCATGTATGTAGCTGATTTCCTTGAGTTTGAGGGCGCCCTCCAGAGCGGCTGGATAGAGATATCCCCTGCCGATGTAGAAGAAATTCTCGGCGCATGCATATTTCTCGGCGACCGCCTCGATATGGGAGGATGATGCAAGCACCTGCGAAATCTTGTCCGGCAGTTTTTTCAGCTCGTCAATTATTTCAAGACCTTCTTCGCGGGATAGTCTGCGCGCCCTGCCGAATTTGAGCGCCATCATGAGGAGTGCGGCAACCTGGCAGGAGAATGCCTTTGTGGATGCGACACCGATTTCCGGACCAGCATGGAGATAGATTCCGGCACCGGATTCTCTTGCTATCGTAGAGCCCACGACATTGCAGATTGCGGCGACGCTCGCACCTTTCCGTGCCGCTTCGCGGACGGCCGCAAGCGTGTCGGCTGTTTCGCCTGACTGGCTTATCGCGACGACGAGAGAGCCGGGCTGTATGATGGGATTCCGGTATCTGAACTCTGCCGCCTGTTCGAATTCGGTCGGCAGATCCGCGAGATCCTCGAAGAAATAGTCGCCAAGCATTCCGGCGTGCAGGCTTGTTCCGCATGCCGCGATGAGAATGCGCGACGTTGAAGCGAAGTCTTTGGGACCGAGGTTGAGACCGTTGAGCACTGCCGTCGCGCCGTTTTCATCCAGGCGGCCGCGCAGTGTGTTCGCCAGAGACAGGGGCTGTTCCCATATCTCCTTGAGCATGAAGTGCTCGTAGCCGCTCTTTTCGGCGGCACCCGCATCCCAGTCTATGTGAGAGATCTCTCTGGTGACCGGGACATTGTCAATGTTTCTCAAATCTATGGAGTCTTTGGTGATGAGCGCTATGTCGTTGTCGTTGAGGTAGATGACCTGCTTTGTGTGCGAGATGATCGCGGAGACGTCGCTTGCAACGACCGCCTCGTTGTCGCATACGCCGACTACGATCGGACTGCCGCGACGTGCGACGACGAGCCTGTCGGGAAACTGGGGCGAAACGACCGCGATCCCAAAGGTGCCTTCGAGCTGTTTGAGTGCGGCTGTCACAGCCTTGACAAGATCCCCTTCGAAGCACTCTTCTATGAGATGGGGGATGACTTCGGTGTCGGTTTCGGACGAGAATACGTGTCCTTTTCTTATTAGATTGGCGCGCAGAGAGGAGTAGTTTTCTATGATTCCGTTGTGCACCACGGCGAAGCGGCCTTTTTCATCGAGATGCGGATGGGCGTTCTTTTCGAGGGGAGCTCCATGCGTCGCCCAGCGCGTGTGGGCGATTCCAGCCCCATGGGGGACTGAGTCGAAGTCAGGCCAGTCGGCATGTATCTTCGCCTCCAGGCTCTTAACCTTTCCAACGGCTTTTTCCACGCGGAGACCATTCTCGCTCGCAACCGCGATTCCCGCAGAGTCGTAGCCCCTGTATTCGAGGCGCTTCAGTCCGTCTGTCAGTATGCTAACGATAGGACCGTTTCCCACATAACCTACAATGCCGCACATCGGACCTCCTAATGCGTTGTTGTTTTACCGTGCAACCGATCTCCGCCTTCTCCCCCGGCGAAGAGGGCTCCCAATATGAAGGCGGAACGGACAGTTTTCAAGCCTCCTGCCAGGCTTTTGACGCATAAAGAGGGCTGTTCGGCGATAAATCTTGCATTTGCCGGCAGTTCTTGCGGGTATTTTCTGATGCCCGGGGATGCGGAATTTAATCGTATAGGAAATAATTTTCGTAATCGTAGTCGCTATCGCTATCAGCGGAGCGGCAACCGATAAATTTAGTTGAATACGAACCCAGTATGCCAGTATCTCCGAGAATGACCCGGAGGCGTTTCCGGAAAAGCGCTTTGCGTACACGATGGACTAAACA
>DYRX01000401.1 GCA_020718525.1 Victivallis vadensis | reverse complement strand
CTTTGAGTTTCCGGATCATTCTTTTCCCCTGGGTTTTCCGCTTCACCACGAAACGCCCTTGTAGGGGTAATCCCAACATTCCAACTACCAGCCACAAAGTAGCCGTCAAATCAGCTACCAGAGCGAATATACTGATACACCGTTTCTCGACTGATGCCAAATTCGCGGGCGAGATGAGCCTTTTCCTCTCCTGATCGCGCTCGTTGACGTAATTGTGCAGCCCGGTCTGGTGCTAACGCTTTCTTTCTTCCGTGATAAACTCCGCGTTGTTTGGCGAGTGCGATCCCTTCCCGCTGTCGTTCGCGGAGTAGTGAACGCTCGAATTCCGCAAAAGCTCCCATAACGGAAAGCAGAAGTGTGGACATGGGTGAATCATCACCAGTGAAGGCCAAACCCTCCTTTACGAACTCAACCCGAATGCCCGCTTTGGTTAGCACTTGTACGAGACGACGCAAATCGTCGAGATTGCGAGCCAGACGATCCATGCTATGGACCACCACCGTATCTCCTTCCCGGCCAAAGGCTAGCCTGGATTTCCACGGAGAAGAGAAGACCTAACAAATCGCTGTGGGTACGACACCAGAATTAAGGCTGTACCGCGCTCATTTTCAGGGTCATGTTATTCCACCAAGGGACAACGATCTCCTGTTCGAGGATGCCAGACGCAACAAGAATGGGTAGGTGAGCTCGGCTATGAAAGCGGATCAAGACACGCTCATCTTTGATTTCCACATCAGCCGGAGTGTCGAGAAGATCACGGAATACGGTTCGCGCCTGGGCATCTGCATACCCGCGCATTTTCTGTGCAAGTAGGCGATAAAGGCCTGCTGCAACGACGAGAAGTGCCATGTCGAAATTCACCTTCAGCCCCACTGCGGAAGAGAGGGCGTCCATGTGGAAGAAGCGAACCGCATCCGAAATTGCGTTCTCGATGAGCATTCTTTGCGCATATCGCGTCAGAATCTTGGCTGCCGTCCGCGTTTCGTTGGTCAGGAGGATAGTCGGCTTATCGTGGCCGAGGTCGAGGACGAAGAGTTGTCGGAACTCGCGCCCTGCCACAACCGCCTTTTGCTCAAAAACTCTTGGAAAGCGAAATTTGCGCGCAGGAACATCCAGTTCGATCTTTCGCCATGCCGATGCGGGGAGTCCATCGATCTCGGCCAGGAGTTTAGGAGTTCTTCGACGCAGGGTGATGAAGGTGACCCCCATGTCGTCAAGTTCCTTCAGATTTTCATACGTGGTGAGTTGTGAGTCAAAGACAAGGTGCCATGGTAATTCGCCATGCTTCTGCTTCCAGAAGGTGACAAAACGCAGAATCTCGTCACGCTCCTCTCCTTTTCGGATATCCGCGTTTGAGTAGCAAAAAGCCTGACTGTCAGCATCTCGAGCGAGGAAGACCAGGACGCTTGGTTGGCGTCGACTTCTCGCTGACACGTAGTGACGTTCGATCAGGGAATCTTCGCCGTGATACGGCACCGAGTGAAAGTCGAGATCGAAAGAATTCCCGGGAAAGAATCCGTCGCCGGCGACTTGATCATGCCAAGCTGCGAGAAGTCGATCAATTTTCCTTGGGTCGACCCGGGCAGAATATTCGGAAAGGTAGCTCTTCTTCGGTGTGACGTTCAATCCGGAAAAGAGCGCCAGCCCTTGGTCATTGACCAGAGACATGATGTGGCTTTTTCGTTCCACCGACCAGAGCTTCAACGCCAGACAAGCCCTCAAGGCGTGGTCCCTTGGAATCATCCGTGAGCCTGGCAGAGCACTCGCCTTTGCAATCCTCTCCAGATCCAATCGGACAAGCAAAGGGATGAAAAGAAAGAGACCACCGCAGCGTGTTGTAAATCGACGTGATTCCGTGGAAAAAGCGCGGACGTCTGCAACGACCTCCGACAAAGCAGAGGGGGAATCGGGCCGCTCTTCGTCGAGCCGACGTGGGAGAGGAGCAAATCCCTCCTCTTGAAGAACTTCACGAACGGCTGTCGGACTCAGGGAGATTGAGGATTCTTTCAACGCCTCACTGATCTCATAGACCGAATGATTCTGCTTACGCATTGCGATGACAATCTCGCGCGTAGGCGACTTCTTCGGCTGATTCGTCGGCCCTTTCTGTGGATTCACAAAGAACACAGGGGCAGGATCGCGTCGAAATTGATGGCACATGACCCTGAAGGCTCCTGGAGTATATCCGAAGGCATGAGCCACTTCAGTCGAAGGGCGGCCCTCAACAAAGAACGCCCGAAGGGCTTCGTATTGGCGCTGCTTTGGGGTACCGACTTCAACAAAGAAACGACGGCAATCCGTTATGTCTTTTGGTGCGCTGATAGGCATATATTGACATTGCCACATGAGATACCGGAAGGTCAAGCGAAAATGGTCAACTTTTTTCGAATCGCATATTCATGCCCCTTTGAGGGCTTTTGGGGAAAAGTCTCGAATGGTACTTTTGGAAAACAAGCTTCGCGAACGACACTGCCTGAGCGCACTTTCGGCTAACAGGGTGTACGATTCGAAAAAGGGCGAGTACCGTCCTTACACCGCATAAACAGAGGAGATTGGAGGAGGTAGGGAAGGTCATGGAGAAGCCCGAAATGGCTCAAGGCGTTAGTCGACCTTCCTCCGTGGAAATCCAGGCTAGCACGCTCAAAGAACTTCTGATCCAGAATTTTTCCACTGCTGATGAAGCGCGTGAACAGATCCAGACTGTCACCCGATTGATGACAGAAGTTGCCAGCA
>DYRX01000400.1 GCA_020718525.1 Victivallis vadensis | reverse complement strand
ATGTAAATTCCAGAGTTTTAATAATGTTAAAATCTTAAACTAATGCAGTATAATAACAGATAATATACAAGAAATAATATCAGAAATAATATAATTTTTCATAGCGAGGACATCTGGTATGATAGGCAGAATGATGCCAGGCAAGAGACGGATTGTCTATGAGGCCGTCAAAGGGGATATCCTGAGGGGGGCGATAGCGCCCGGCTCTCTGCTGCTTGGCGAGAATTCTCTCGCTGAAAACTTCGGAGTAAGCAGAGTTACCGTCCGTCTCTCCCTGGCTCAGCTCGAAAGTGATGGCTACCTGTCCCGCCTCCCGCGCAAAGGCTGGAAGGTCAGGAGCATAGCGGCTTCGCGCATCTGCCAAAAGACAGTCTCAGCCTTCGTCAGCTCGGGAATTTCGCGGGGGGCGGTAGAGGAGCTATGCGATGGAATCAGAGAGGGGTTCGGCGGCGGAGCCACAATTTTGAAAAACCTGATACCACAGCAGTCAAACCTTCTCTCATCCGAAGGGCTAGACCTTTCAAGATGCGATGCTGTCGCGTATCTGTCCGGCACAGGCATAGCTCCGAGGCATCTTGAAATGATCCGCCGCCAGAATGTCCCATGTGTAAGCATCTTCTTCGACGCCCGGGCAGAATACGACTGCATCTGTCCCGACAATCCTGGTGCGACGCGAAAGCTTGTCGAGCACATGCTGGAAAAAGGCAGACGGCGCATTCTCATGATCGAATGCGCTCTCAATGATCCATCTTTTGAAATGCGGGCCCGGGAGTTCAAGTCCCTCCGCGAAAGCCTCGATTTCTGCGGGGACTCAGTCAAAATCCCGATCAACTTCGTGGGGAACGACGAAGCCTCGAGAATTATTGCAGCCATCAGGAGGAAGAAGATTGACGCCCTGATATGCGTGACGGACAACATCGCAAAATTCATGCTTCTCCATCTTTTGAAGGCTGGAATAGATGTCCCTAAAAAAGTCGCTGTCGCCGGATTTGGGAACGATGCTGACCCGATGGAGACAGCTTTGTATGGCATAAAAAGGATGACAAGCATCGGATACAGGCACCGCCAGCTTGGCATAGTGGCCGGCAAGGCGATTGCCACCCGCATCGCCAGCCCTGAAATGCCTCCTGTGAAGGCAACGGTGGAAACAGAGCTGATAGCGGGAGATTCAACATGATTCCAGGATTGCGCACGATGAAAAATATGAGAAGCACTTCAAGATGAAATAAAAGACAAAGGAGCATAATGCAATGAAGACTAAAAAAGAAACTGAATTTCCTGTCTCTGGAAAAAGACCCAACATTCTCTTCCTCATGTGCGACCAGCACAGGCACGATTTCATGGGATGCGCCGGGCACGTCGCCAGAACGCCGAACCTTGACCGCCTGGCAGCTGAAGGCGCGAGATTCTCAAACTGCTACACGCCGAGCCCGGTGTGCGTTCCAGGACGCCAGGCAATGATGGCTGGACAGTTTCCCAGGCACTGCAACTGCATGGAGTTCCACAGCGACCTTGAACCGAACTATATGACATTTGCCAGAAGATTCAGCCAATATGCCTACAGCGCGGTCTGCTGTGGAAAACTCCATCACACAGGTACGGATCAGATGCAGGGGTGGACCAGTAGAATAGGTGAAGAGACTCATGTCGCCGCCAGATGCATTGAAGGCCGTGTAGAGGAGGAGTTTGCGCGCTACAAGGCGGAACCTTCGAATTTCACAATTCTCCAGGACACCATCCGCAGAGCGGGCATCGGGGAAAATCCGATACAGCTTGTTGACGAATACACCGCTCTCGGCGCCATGAATTTCGTCAAGCTTCATTTCGCCAACGGATGGAAGGATCCCGCAAAAGTTCAAGCGCCTCTGCTGATGAAGGTCTCTCTTCTTGCTCCGCACGATCCATTTGTAACAAACGATTACGATAGGTTCGCATACTATTTGAACAGAGTCAGGCCGTTCCCCGATGAAGCCCCTCTGCCCGAAATGGTTTCCGGAAAAAGGGACTGGCCGGAGATTGTGAAGCCAGGACATGACGTGTCCTATGCGGATATTGTGAGATGCCATGCCGCCTACTGCGCCATGATTGAGCGCGCCGATGAGATATTCGGAGAAGTCATGAGGGAACTCGAGAACGCCGGTCAGAATCTTGATGACTGGATGATCGTCTACACATCCGATCACGGGGAGCTCCTTGGCGAACACAACTGCTGGTTCAAGTTCAAATTCTACGAAGGATGCGCCAAAGTCCCGCTGATAATCCGCGCACCGAAAGCGTTTGCTGGAGGAAAGACAATATCCGAGAATGTGAATCTCTGCGACCTCTTCGCCACTCTCTGCGATTTCGCTCAAATACCTGCGCCGGAAGGACTTGACAGCAGAAGTCTAATGCCTCTGCTCAGAGGCGATGCGTCAGCCTGGAACAACGAGAGCATATCCCAGATTGCAAATCACCTGATGATCAAGCAGGACAGCCTTAAATACATAAAGCGCGGAGACAATGGAATGGAAATCCTCTTCGATCTCGAAAAGAATCCGGGCGAAACTGCGAATTTCGCAGGTGAGCCGGAATATGCGGGTAAAATTGCAGGATTCAGAAGGCGCGCGAAGGAACTTGGCTATCTGTGAGCTGCTTTGATAGATGGACGGGCGGAATTCCAATTAGTTGAGGATAAATCACATGAAAGATTCTCTCACAAAGGCGCAAAGGCACAAAGGAAGAATGAAACTTGCCTGTCCTGG
>DYRX01000092.1 GCA_020718525.1 Victivallis vadensis | reverse complement strand
AAAATGGAAACTTTTATACCGCTGAAATTGGAAAAAATCACGCAGCTGTTGACAGGGGCGGAGGCTTGTTCTCCATGACATCAATGCGTTCGCGCAGTTCCGCAAGGATCTCGTGGAAATCATCGGCATTGAACATGCCAGGATGATACTCACCAGGTTTGGATATTTCTGGGGCGAAGCCGACGCGGCGGCGATGCGCCGGATATTCGACTGGAGGGACGGGCGAGAGCTGATTAGAGCCCTTGCACGGATGCAAAGGATACAGGGGCTCGCAGTGTCAGCCATTAAAATAGTCAAGTTCGACGAATTGAAAAAGCAATACGAACTGGACATGACGCTACATAATTCCGCCGAGGCGGAGGAGCATGCCGCCGCATTCGGCGCTTCGGATGAGCCCGTGTGCTGGATCATTTCCGGCTATTCGAGCGGATACGCAAGCTGGGCTCTCGGCGAAAAGATATATTTCATCGAGGACAAATGCCTTGGCGCAGGAGACAGGATCTGCCATGCAACAGGAAAAGACGCCGCAAGCTGGGGCGAAAAGCTCAAGCCGTTCATGAAATTTTTCAGGAGCGACGACATACACGGGAAAATCCTGCGTCTCACAGAAGAACTGAAAAGAAAAAACAGGGAGCTTCAGAACCAGAAAAAGCTCGTCGCCAATGCCGGAATTGCGTTCCAAACGAGCCCAATGGTGGAGATAAGAAGTCCGGCATTCGCGCAGACGGCCGAACTGGCGGCGAGGGTCGCGAAATATGATGCGACAGTCCTGATAAGCGGCGAGAGCGGCTCCGGCAAGGAGGTGATAGCAAGATACATCCATTCCGCCTCGGAACGTGCGGCAAAGCCATTTTTCCCCATCAACTGCGGCGCACTGCCGGACTCTCTTCTTGAAGGAGAGCTTTTTGGATACAGGGCAGGAGCATTTACGGGAGCGACAAAAGACAGAAGCGGGCTTCTGGAGGAGGCCGGAGCGGGAAGCGTCTTTCTTGACGAGATAGGCGACATCTCCCCCGCTCTTCAGGTGAAGCTTCTGAGAGTGCTCCAGGAAAAGGAAATTCTGAGACTAGGTGAAAATGCTCCGAGAAAAATCGCCGCACGAATAATAGCCGCGACGAACAAGAATCTCAAGGAGGAAATTGCGGCAGGCAAATTCAGGGAGGACCTCTATTTTCGCCTTGCGGTGGTCGAAATAGAAGTCCCTCCTCTGCGTGAGCGCCCTGAAGATATTCTCGAACTGGCGAGACATTTTGTGCGGAAATGCGCGAGCAAGCACAAGATTAGGAATCTCCGGCTGGACGCCTCTTGCGCACGCCTTCTTCTGCAATACAAATGGCCCGGCAATGTGAGGGAGCTGGAAAACGCCATCGAGCGCGCGTCAATATTTGCAAACGACGGTCTTATTATGCCGGAAAATTTTCCAGAAGCCGTTGTCCAGCCGGAGACAGATCTTTTTCGAGGAGAGCCGGACAGCTTTGCAAAACTGGCCGAGATCGAGGCGAGGCACATAGGCATAATCCTGGAAAAAACAGGCGGCAACAAGTCAAAGGCGGCAAAATTGCTTGGAATCAGCCCGGCTACACTATGGAGAAAAACAAGGAGAACGCTAAAGAACCAATGAAATGACGATTTCTATAATTTCTGTCCGTTCAAGACATGGGTGTCAATTGTTCCTGATAAAATTTTTCGAAGCAGGAAGCTCTGCAGATTGATTTTTCGAGCTCAAATGATAGGTTCCACCTTCTCCTGCGAATTATGCTGGTTGCGCAGGCGTTTTGCGTCTTGTTTTTGCTAATAATGCCGGCATTTCCGCCCGGGGCTGTCGCTCCTGCTGGACGCCGAAAAATTTACGGAGACATCAATGATCATAGTTTTCAAGCCGAATTCGCCGGAAGAGAAGGTGCTCGAGATTTCGAAGATCATCACAGATCTTGGCTACGAGCCGAGAATCATCAGAGGCGTCGAACACACCGTCATCGCGGCGGTCGGCGACGAGCAGATGCACCGGTCCCTCGACATACTGAGGATGTTCCCCTTCATCGAAAATGTCATCCCTGTGCAGAAGCGCTACAAGCTTACAAGCAGGGAATATCACGCCGAAGACACAGTTGTCTCCATCGGCGGAGAAAAGATAGGCGGCGGAAACTTCTCCGTCATTGCCGGTCCATGCTGTGTCGAAAGCCTCGAGCAGATGAGAACTGCGGCGGCTGATTTGAAGAAGGCAGGCGTGAAGGTTCTGCGCGGCGGCGCATACAAGCCCCGCACGTCTCCCTACGATTTTCAGGGGCTTGGCGAAGAGGGCCTCGAGATACTCAAGCAGGTCTCGACAGAATTTTCAATGCCATTCGTGACCGAGCTTCTCGGTGTCAGCCACGCCGCAAAGCTTTCCAAAATGGCGGACTGTATTCAGATCGGCGCGAGAAACTGCCAGAACTATCACCTGCTTGAAGTTGTGGCATCATGCGGAAAACCCGTTCTTCTGAAGCGCGGGATGGCGACAACAGTCGAGGAATGGCTCTCCGCCGCAGAATATCTGATTGTCCACGGATGCAGGGATGTCATTCTCTGCGAACGCGGAATAAGGACATTTGAGCCGTCCACAAGGAACACTTTGGATCTTGGCGCGGTGGCTGTCGCCAAGCGCGAGACCCATCTTCCGGTCGCAGTTGATCCAAGCCATGCGGCTGGAAAACTTGATCTGGTGCTTCCTCTTGCCATGGCTTCGGTCGCGGCAGGAGCCGACGCGATAATAGTGGAGAGCCATCCGAATCCTGTTTCCGCCGCAAGCGACGCCGCACAGCAGATCCCTTCTGCGAAATTCGCAGATTTCATGTCGGAAATCGTTCCGCTGGCAAAACTTATGAAAAAGAAGCTTTCAGAGACAAAATGAGTTCCCCCTGGCAAATCAATTCAGTCTCGGAGCTTCTTCATACGCCCGTCTTCAGGGTCAAGCTCGAAAAGGCGGTTTGTCCGAGAAACGGCAAAACCGGTTCCTTCTATGTCTTCGATATTCCGGACTGGGTCAACACGGTCGCGCTCACAACGTCGCATGAAATCGTCATGATCCGCCAATACAGGCACGGGACAAAGACTTTCGAATACGAGATTCCAGGCGGACTCATAGATCCAGAAGACGAAAGTCCGGTCGCCGCCGGAATGCGGGAACTGCTTGAGGAGACCGGATTTGCGGGCGAATCTCCATTCCTGATGAGATCTGTAAACCCGAATCCGGCCATCCAGAACAATCTCTGCCACACCGTTTTCACATCGAATGCCAGACGGGCGTCCGGAACTGCGCTAGAAGATGGAGAAGACATCGAAACGATCCTGCTTGACATTGAAAAGGTGCGGGGAATGGTGCATACAGGCGAGATCAGACATTCTCTTGTCCTGAACGCGCTCGAACACTTTTTTTATCTTTACGACAGAGGAGATATCGCATGAAAAGCGCATTTGAGCTCGCGATGGAGCGGATGGGGGGCCCCGTCAGAAGCCTGAGCGAGGAGCAGAAGAAGAAAATTGCCGAGATTGATTCCATCTACAGGGCGAAGATCGCAGAGAGAAAGCTCAGATTCGAAGATGAAATGAAGAAGTCCCAGTCAGATCCGGAGACTTCCTCGAAACTGCGCAGTCAGATTCAGTGCGAAATCCGCGAACTCGAAGAGAAGTGCGAAAAACAAAAGGATGCCGTCCGTTCGGAGAAATCGTAGCGCGGGACAGCAGACCGCTCTTCTGAGCCAATTGGGAGTGGCTCTTCTGTCTAGAAAATTCTCCTGGATTCTTCGGAAACGGCAGAAAGACAAGCATGGAAATCAAATCTTTTTCATCAGGTGCGCCGCTTTTTCTTATTGATGCATATTCCCAAATCTACCGCGGATTTTATGCTGTCAGGGGGCTGACAAATTCCAAGGGGGAACCCAGCAACGCAGTCTTTGCTATTGCGAAGCTGACGTTTGCCATTGCGGATCTGGGGAACTCTGGCGGTCCTGGCGCCTTTGTATTTGATCGTGGAAAGTCGGCAAAGAGGATTGCCATACTTCCGGAATACAAGGCGAACCGGCCGCCGATGCCCGAGGAGCTCGCCTTCCAGTTGCCGCAGATCAGAGCCTGGATACTGGCGAGCGGCTGGCCGATTGTCGAAAAGGAGTCCTGCGAGGCGGACGATCTGATCGCGCTTGCGGTCAAGAGCAGGCCGGACTCGAATTTCCGCATAATCAGCTCCGACAAGGATCTTGCACAGCTCGTCAACGAGAAGGTCCGCATGCTTGTTCCCGACCGCAAGGGAGGAGGCTTTGAAAGCTGGGGCAGGGACGATGTCATTAAAAAATTTGGAGTTCCCCCGGAGAAGATTCCAGATTACCTCTCTTTGACAGGCGACAGCTCCGACAATATTCCCGGAGTTGACGGCGTAGGACCCGTCACAGCCTCCAAGCTTCTTTCATCATTTTCAGGCATCGAGGAGATGCTTTCAGAGCCGGATAAGATCGAGCCGGAGAAACTTCGGGCAAAGATATCCTCTTCTGCGGAAATTCTACGCAGAAATCTGCTTTTGACCTCACTTCTTGAGGAAGCGCCTGAAGCCGATCGTCTTTCCGCCGCACACTTCGAACGCAGACCTCCATGCTGGGAGGAATTGGAGAAGATTGCGGATTATTTTGGGATGCAGAGCATTCTCAAGGAAATAGTCAGGCGCAGAGACGGAACTGCGAATTTCGCAAAAGGCTCTGCCAAAGTCACTTGCGAGAAATATGAAACCCCGGATCTTTTCGACTTTCAATGAGTGAAAACGATAACAATGAGCTGAAGAAAAATCACGCCGGGCGAAATGCCTCTCCCTGGCTCTGGGTCCCTTCGCTCTACTACGCCGAAGGCTTGCCATATATCGTGGCGATGTCTGTCTCAGTTATCATGTACAAGAAGCTTGGCATCTCGAACACCGACATTGCCCTCTACACCAGCTGGCTCTATCTGCCCTGGGTTGTCAAGCCGCTCTGGAGTCCGCTTGTTGACATATTCCGCACCCGGCGCTTCTGGATTCTTGCCACGCAGATTGTCATGGGGGCGGCATTTGCCATGATTGCGCTTTCAATCCCTGGAGAAGCCTTTTTCAAGTGGACCTTGATCTTCCTATGGCTAATGGCGTTCAACTCTGCGACACACGACATCGCCGCTGACGGATTTTATATTCTTGGCCTGGACACTCACCAGCAGGCATTTTTTGTTGGCATAAGGAGCACTTTCTACAGGCTGGCGAGCATTTCGGCGCAAGGTCTCCTCGTGATGCTTGCAGGCTATTTCGAAAAGATGGAGGGCTTTGAAAGAGATCCGCGCCTTTCCTGGGGGATTGTCTTCTTCGCGCTGGCAATTCTTTTTGTCGTCTTTGCCATATACCATTTTTTTGTTCTTCCAAAGCCTGCCACTGACATTCCTGCCGAAAAAAGCCAGGGCGCGGACCGTTTTGCAGACTTCGCCGACGTCTTCGCTACATTCTTCAAAAAGAACGGCATTCTTGCCGCAGTCGCATTCCTCCTGCTATACCGTTTGGGCGAGTCCCAGCTCGTGAAGATCGCATCGCCTTTTCTGCTGGATGGCGTGGACAAAGGCGGACTCGGGCTCAGCACAATCCAGATCGGGCTGGTTTACGGGACAGTCGGGGTCGCCGCCCTCACTTTTGGTGGAATAGTCGGGGGAATCATCGCCGGCAGATTCGGTCTTAAAAAATGCATTTGGCCGATGGCTCTGGCTATCAATATCCCGGACATTCTCTATGTCTATCTCGCCTATTTCAAGCCCGACAATTTCCTGCTTGTGAACGCATTTGTAGCGATAGAGCAGTTCGGATACGGAATAGGATTTGCCGGCTACATGCTGTTCATGGTATATTTTGCGGAGGACAGCAAATACAAGACGGCGCATTATGCTCTCATGACAGGATTTATGGCTCTTGGAATGATGCTCCCGGGAATGCTGAGCGGCAAAATTCAGGACGCCATCGGATATCCATTGTTCTTCGTATGGGTCTGCCTCTGCACAATTCCAGGCTTTGTTTCTTTGATTTTTCTAAAGATTTCACCTGAATTTGGTCTGAAAAATAGGGCAGGGGAATTGGCTCAGCATTTGCCCAATAAATTGGCGGCGGAACCGCAGTCGGAGTCGAAATGAAAAGAATTTTCGTAGAGACATATTCCGGCAAGAATGCTTTAAGAACCTCATTGATAAGGCGTTGCAGTAGAAAATGCAGATAAGAAACGACTACCATGCGCACAGCAGATACAGCTATTGCTGTGACGCGAAGATTGATTTCAAGGTCTATGCAAACAAAATAGACCAGAATGATTTTTGCACGGTCGCCATCACTGATCACAGCATGGCCATCTATTTCCCTCCGCAGGTCGCGTGGGACTGGAAATACATGTCCGACAGTTCTATCTTTGATCAGCATTTGGATGCAGGGAACAGGAAAATGAAGCAGTATCTTGACGAAATCGCAGTCTTTTCAGGCTTCGGACTGATTCCCGGCATTGAGACGGAAATGATGAGCGACGGGCGGCTCACCTTCGATCCGGCTTTCCGGAAAAGGTTGAAGACCATCATAGGGAGCGTTCATTTTCTGCCCTTCGACAGCTCCGACCGCTCTGAAATAATGAAGCACTGGAAAAGGCATACGCTCGAACTGATCGGCAAGGGGATTGACATTCTCGGACATCCCTTCAGATGGATTGCAAATTCCAGCCCGGTTGACGTGGCGACAATCAACGAAATTGTTGGTGAAGCCGCCCGCGCCGGAGTTGCGATCGAGCTCAACAGCCACTATCTTATCGGGACAGACAAGCCGATGCTTCTGGCGGCGATCGAGAAAGGCGCGAAGATTTCACTTGGAACCGATTCACATCTCTTCGAGGAGCTTGTAAATTTCTCATATCACCGCAGGATATTTTCGGAAATCGAAGAGGAATACGGCATCAAGCATTCGGATTTCAAATTTTTCAAGCATGATGGAAGAACGCATGAATGACGAGCGCTCAGATCACCCGAAACGCAGAAGCATCGTCTTAGTTCTTCTTTTTTCCGTCGCTGTTCTAGTGCTTGCAGTATTCTCCCTGCTGACACTGAAAACTTCCTACACGGAAGACGAGGCAATAATCCCCCTGCAAAAACTCGAGAGGATGGGCGGATGGGCTGAAATCGAATCTTTTGAATCCAAAAAAACATTTGTCCGCCTATGCAGGTGGATAAGCAATTCCAATTTCTTTTACAGGTATCTTCCCTACAAGGTTAATCACTTCTTCCAGTACAATTCCTACGGTCACTATGAATATAATATTGCATCCCTAATTCTGCACAAAAAAGAGCTCAGCAAGAGCGAGGTTGAAGACTTGTCCGGGATATTTTTGGCTGAAGTCTCCAAAATGACTCTCATCAATTTGAAGGGGACAAAGATTGACAAGGAAATAACTGCAAATCTTCCGATGAAAAAGCTGGTCTGCCTAAATCTTTCTGAAACAGAGATTTCCGACGAACTGCTTGGATCGCTGACGGGAGCAAAAAAACTTCAAAGCTTGGACATCGGCAAATGTCCGGCAGGAATAAATGCCGGAAAAATGATAGGCTCCTGTCCTCAGATGGAATTTCTGGATCTTTCTGAAACCAATTTCGACGATGCTTCACTCGAAGAGATATCCGCTCTGAAATCGCTCAGAAATCTGAGCTTGTCGGGCACAAAAATAAGCGATGCTTCCGCTGACACGATTAAGGACTTAAAGGCTTTACGCAGACTTGATCTATCCAAAACAAAGGCTGGAGACAAGATTGCCGAGTCCGTGTCAAAACTGCCTCTGCTTTGCGATCTTTCGATTGCCTGGACGGAAATTGGAGAAGAGGGAATTGCTCAATTTTCAGCCATGCCCGAGCTTTCCCAGCTTGATGCAAGAGGACTCAAACTCGGCAAGAAGTCAATCGCCTTCTTTTCAGGAATCACCAATCTGCGCTGGCTTGATTTGAGGGAGAGTGGAATAAGCCGCGAAGACTGCTCTGCATTGCAGGCGAGACATCCTGAACTTGTAATATTTTGCGACAAATGAAAGAAGATACTATTTTCAAAAAATGTCCAAATTGCGGCTTCGTGTGGCAGGACAGGAAGACTTTTCTTTCCGACGCGAAGGTCTCTCTCGTCGGCTACCAAGCCCATTTCGAGGAGCTTTGCGCCGGTTTTTTTCTCTTCAACCACTCATGTGGAACGACCTTTGCAGTGCAAGTGGAGCAGTTCAAAGACCTCTACAGCGGGGAAATCTTCGAGGAGAATCTCAACGGCAAGAAAGGTTGCCCAGGATACTGTTTCAAAAGCAGTGAGCTGAGACCATGCCCGATGCGATGCGAATGCGCATTTGTCAGGGATATCATCCGCCTTGTCAGGGAAAAGTAAATATTCAGCGACCGACTGCTAAGACCGTAGTTTTTTCAAATCTGCAGCAATAATTATCGTATAGGAAATTGTATTTTTTATAATTTTCGTAATCGTAGTCGCTATCGCTATCAGCGGAGCGGTAATCGATAAATTTGTGAACCCGATTACGATAGCGATTACGACAACGATAGCGAGTATTGGAACTTCCCGGCGTAGCCGGGTTAAATTTAGAATTTATGAAATCCATTTTGCGAGGCAGTCAGACATTGCCGTCGTCGAAACAGGCTTGGATATGTAGTCGTCCATTCCAGCTTCCAGGCATTTTTCTCTGTCGCCCTGCATGGCGTTTGCAGTCATCGCTATTATTGGGGTGCGCCTGTTGAGGACCTTGGAGTCGGTCGCCCGGATTTTTCTTGTAGCCTCATATCCGTCCATGATCGGCATTTGGCAGTCCATGAATACCAAGTCGTAGCGAATGCGTTCGAGTGCCGCAATGGCTTCGAGACCATTCGGAACCGCATCTGCGGTCAGACCTAGCTTTTTTAGCATTCCTAGTGCGACTTTTTGGTTTACGACGTTGTCTTCAGCGAGGAGCACGCGGAGATCGCGCGAGGGGCGGAAAAGGGACGGTCTGTCCGGGCTTCTCAAGGCATTGCCTCCGCCAGACGTGGAAGTTTCGCCAAAAGCCTTGAGCAAAATTTCCCGAAGCTCCTTGCGCTTGACGGGCATTGGCAGGGAAGCGAAAAAGCAAGGATCGCTTTGTATCCCCGCTTCTCCGATGTCTTTTATGAGAAGCAGTTTCGGACTGCCGATTTCTTTGGACACCGAAATTGTCCGCCCAAGCTTTATTCCATCTTCGCCTGCGATCTTTGTTCCGATCGCGACAAATGAAAATGCTCTACCGCCTTTCGAAGCAAGAGCAAGGCTTTTTAGCGCTTCGTCGGGGCTATCCTCTGTTTCAGTCTCAATCCCCCACGAAGATAAAATGGATCTGAGAGCTTCCGCATTGGCGGAACCGCCTTGAATTATCAGTGCCCTGAGCCCCTTCAGCGGCGATCCTATTGTAGAGGATCCGGCGGCTTCCAGAACTCTTTGGAATCGGACGGTGAACCAAAATTCGGAACCCCTTCCTTCTGAGCTTTCAACTCCGATTTCGCCTCCCATAAGACTTGAAAGCTCTTTGGATATTGCAAGCCCCAGTCCTGTCCCGCCAAATCTTCTCGTTGTTGACGCATCAATCTGCGTGAACTTCTCGAAAAGGATGCCAAGCTTTTCTTTGGGGATGCCGATTCCTGTGTCGCAAACGGAAAAACGAATTGTTATTTCGTTTTCGGAGAGACGAGTCAAGGCGGAGGAAGGCGCAAGCGAAACACGCAGAGTGATCTTGCCCCTTTCGGTGAACTTGATTGCATTACCCATCAAATTGTTGAGAATCTGAAGAAGACGGTCCGGATCCCCCCTCAGAACTTCCGAAATGTCAGACTCGGCAATGAAATCGAAGTCAATGCCTTTTTCGTGGGTCCTCAATGCCATGAGGGCGGCAAAATCGTCGAGGACATCATAAATTTTGAATTCAATATTCTCGATCTGCAGTTTGCCCGCTTCAATCTTGGAAAAATCCAATATGTCGTTTATGAGCCGCAGGAGCGATTCGGCGCTTGAACGCATTATTTCAACGTAGTGTCTCTGCTCCGCATCGAGGCTCGTGCCCATAAGAAGACCTGTCATGCCGATCACTCCGTTCATCGGCGTGCGTATCTCATGGCTCATGTTGGCAAGAAATTCGCTCTTCGCCAAGCTAGCCGCGACAGCGGCTTCCTTCGCCTCCTTCAACTGCTCCTGTTGTTTCATCTGCATCGTGACATCCTGCTTGATTCCGATGTAATGAGTCACCTTGCCATTCTCGTCGAGCAGTGGTGAAATGGTCGCATCCTCCCAGAAATATTCCCCGTTTTTCTTTTTATTGTGCAAGAATCCATGCCATTCGTTTCCGGAACGTATCGCCTTCCACATTTCCTCGTAAACCTCGGAGGGAGTGTCGGAGCCCTTTAAAATCCTGGGATTCAGACCGACAGCCTCTTCGGATCCATATCCGGTAAGTTCGGAAAATCTTGGGTTTACATATTCTATCGCCCCGTCTGTATCGGTTATAACAATGGAAAGAGGGCTCTGCTCGACCACATGCGAAAGCTTGCGGAGCTTTTCCTCTGCCCGCTTCCGCTTGCTGATGTCTATGAATACCTCCAATAGCAGTTCCTCTCCATTTATATTGATCGAAACTGCATTTTTAATGACCGGAATTATTCTTCCGTCCTTGGTGGAAATCTTTTTTTCAGAATGCCTCAGAGTTTCGCCGAGATCGAAGACAGGGCATTTCCCGTCCAAGCTGGGACAAAAACTGCAGTTGCATTTTTTTCCGACGCAATCCTCTTTGGAGAATCCTGTCAGTTCCAAGGCGCTTAAATTGAGCTCCCTAACTATCCTGTTCTTATCCACCAGCACAAGACCCGCCGGGAGCGCATCGAAGACCTTCTGCATGTTGTCGTGCTCCAGACTTATCCTGTCAATGTAGCTTTTTCTGTCTTTTACGATGCTTCGGACATTGCGCAGTATGACTGAGATAAGCGCGAGCACGGAGAATGAGAGGGCGACCAGCACTGTCAGCCTTGTCCGCGAATAGCTCTCCTCGCTTTTCCTCCTCTCATTTTCCAGCGCGATGATGCTGATATTCGCCTCGTGGAAAAGGCGGACGGCGCACTCCTGGGAGCTGTGCAGATATGTTTCGAGCATCTTGAGGCAGTTTTCGACCTTGTCCGTAAAGTCCGGGGTTTCCGGCGCTCCGGGTGCAAAATTATTTTTCTTGACAATATCGGCGAGACGCTCCGTAAGATTCTTTATCTCTTGTATGTTCGGGCGCAGTTCGATTGCAGGCATTATGAAAGCCTCTCCCGATGCCGGAACGTATGAATAGGTTTCGACTATTTCATCTGTCATGTCGAAGTTCGCCGGGAGCAAATCGCTGAATTTTCCGCCTCTTTGCAGTATTGTAAGTATCTGGCTGATCTTGTCGAGAACAGCCTCCACCTCTTCCGACGCGCGTTCGATGTCGCGCGGATCTCTGATCATCGCGATTCTGTAGATGTCACCTCTCGCGCGCTGAAGCTCTCTCAAAATCACCCGTCCAAGCCTGCGTCGTGAAAACTCGTTTTCGATTCTGGCATCAATTTCGCGGCTCTTGTCCGACATGTACTTGTCCGAGAGCAAAAATGATGAAAATGCGAAAAGGAATGCGAGTACGAGCAAGACCATATATCTTGTTATCGGCTCTTTGAACAGTCCTTGCATGGGCAGAGTCATGGCAGGATCACTTTATTTGATCTCGTAGAGGCCGTATTTGTTGAAGATGGCCTTCCCCTCCTCGGAACTGGCAAAATCAAGGAATTTTTTAGCTATGTCCGGGTTCTGGGAAAATTTAAGGACGCCTAAAACTAGCTTCTCCGTTTCGGCGAACTCCGATGAGATTGGAAGAACATCAACAAAATCTTTGTTCTCAGGCCAGCAGGCGGTCGCATACCAGTTGATGACGAGGTCGGCCTTTTTCTCCGCAAGCACCTGCACCAGGCGCTTCGAGTCGGTTGTAAGCTCCCGGGCGTTTGAAATCACTTTTTCGTAGATTCCCTTCTTTGAGAGAATCTTCTTAGTTTCATGGCCAACGCTTCCGCTGTCGGGATTGCCGAGGACTACATAGTATGATTTGTCCGCAAGCATGTCCAAATCCGCCGGAATATTTTTGGGATTTCCCTTCTGGACCATCATCGCCGCCTTGTTGTATCCGACAAGCGCGGTTTCCATCACCAGCCCTTCCTTTTTCGCCTTCTCAATGTAGGAGTCGGAGCCCGGCAGAAACAAATCACCCTGCTTGTTGAGCTCAAGGGACTCAAGGAGATTGCCAGAACCGCCCTTTGTAACAACGATACGGCAGTTCTCACGCTTTTCGATGATCTCCTTGATTTCGCTGATCGGCCTGACCATCGTTATCCCGCAGTAGATTAGCAACTGCTTTTCTTTTGAAGTCTCCGCCTGCGGTGCTTTTCCGCAGGATGGCAGAATAAAGACGAGAGCGAGGAATATGCAGAAGGCGCGGAAACTGGGAGTGTTGTCCGGAATACCCATAAGATCATCTCCTTGAAGTGTTTTTGCCAGTTCAAGCAAAAAGACCAATCGGAAGCAATCCGCCAAAACGGCAATTTTCAGCTCCCACGAGTATAGCAATTGAAGGCAGATAATTCAAGGCGAAGAATCCAAATATGCCTCCATTTGCACGGATCTATAGTTTTTCAGATAAATAATTTCATTGTTTTGCTGAAAAACTATCATCGAGAAGCTGAAGCTCCGCACAGCTTCTCAGTTTTTTCATGACTCTTATGACTTCTGCCGCGTCGCTCATCTAGTGTCCTGTTTCCTAAATAACGATACTATGTCTCTTTAATAATTCAGATTAGTAGTTGTTGCACCCCTTCAGGGTGCCTGGAATTTTTGATTAATCTTATCCCAG
>DYRX01000091.1 GCA_020718525.1 Victivallis vadensis | reverse complement strand
ATATATTATTATTATTGATTGTTCTTGTTCTTATTTATTTTCTTATTAGTCCAACTATTATTAGACCACATGTCTGAAAATCATGAAATCTTGGCTTTTTGGAGCCGATTTCATTTTCTTTCTGTGGCATTATCCTTATTCTTGATCTGATATATTGAGGCTGAGAACTGGAATTCGGCTTTCGCTCACGCATAAGTTCACCAACTGTCACAACGCTGGTACGACATGGAGCATGAACGAAATTTAGAATTCTGTCCCTAGTCTGGCACCTAGTTTAGCATTGCTAAAATTACATGTCAAGATAGGGGAATCGAAATTTTCCATTTACTTGAAAAATAATTCCACTCATAGACTTTGCAGTGTCAATGGGTGGCGGAACAAGACCGGGTTGGAGCTATCGAGTTGGGGATGGGAGAGTGCGATGGGAAAAGACGCAAATCAGCGGCAGTCCATTGGTAGGTCCGGTGAATTTGTCTTGGAATTCCGCCAGAGAGTCAGCCCCCCAATTTTGTTCCTGTCAATATTTGTTAGGCGACGTGTCGTACAATATTGCATTTTATTATTTGTGTGTTCTAATTACCCAATGAATGGGCAAAAGCGACACAGGAGGCGAAGATGATTGACTTGGCAGATATGGATGAATATGCGAAATTCGCAGTTAGAGGTGGCTATGTTCAGGAAGAGAGGGCGAAGTTCTGGGTTCATTGGTTGAAGCGCTATCTGATTTTCGTCTTTGATCCAGGGATAAGAGAAGCTAAAGAAAAGATACGGATATTTGTCGAGAATCTGAAAAATGAGGCAGGTATTAAGGATTGGCAGATTCGTCAGGCGGAGGAGTCGGTCAGGATATATGAAACGGTCTATTTGCCGTCAAAACTGGCGGAGAATGGAGTGTCAGAAGGATTGGGCACTGTAAAGTCAGGAGACCATGCGTGTCCAGGTTCTCCTTTGCAGGCGGAAAGCGGTGGGATATTGAAAAGAGCAATGGAGCTGATACGTGCCAAGCATTATTCCTATAGGACGGAGCAGACATATCTTGACTGTTTCAGGCGCTATTTGAAGTTCTCAGAGCAGAAGGGTTTCAGCTTCGACGATCCGATGACGGTTAGACGTTATCTTACCTGGCTTGCATGCGAGGGTAGAGTATCGTCGGCGACGCAGAATCTTGCATTTAATGCAATAAATTTCATTTTCAAGGAGATATTGAGAAAAGATATGGGAGACCAGTCCGGAAATTTGAGAGCGAAATCGGGTTCTAGGCTTCCGGTTGTTTTTTCTGTTGATGAAATAAGGGCGATATTTCAGGAGTTGCAAGGTCGGGATCGTCTGATGATAGAGATGATTTACGGCGGGGGGCTGAGGATATCGGAGCTGATGCGTCTCCGGGTGCTGGACATTGACTGGGAAGGAGCTCAGCTTTTCATTCGGGGAGGGAAGGGAGACAAGGATCGGACGACGCTTCTTGGGAGGAAGCTGGTCGAGCCATTGAAGGCACATTTGAAGTTGGTCATGCAGATTCATGAACAGGATTTGGCGGACGGTTTTGGGGAAGTCCATCTACCCAACGGGCTTGCAAGGAAGTATCCTGGGGCGAGCAAGGAGTGGGGCTGGTTCTGGGTTTTTCCATCGGACACGATATCTCGGGATCCGAGAAGCGGGAAATTGCGTCGGCATCACATATCCGATGCGACAATCCAGCGTGCTTTGAAATATGCAATGAAAGAGGCTGGGATCTCGAAGCATGCTTCTGTTCACACGCTGCGGCACAGTTTTGCAACGCATCTTCTGATGAAAGGAGTGAACATTCGTGAAGTTCAGGAACTGCTTGGCCACAGCAGTGTTCAGACTACGATGATCTACACGCATGTAGTCAGGACGCTTGGAAATAAACCTGAATCGCCCCTAGACATGCTGTAGCAGAAGACAAGAAATGGGGGTGGGGGGCGCATTTCCCAGAAGTTTAAGATTATCTCACACGAAGACACAAAGCACACGAAGTAAAGAAAATCGCTATCGTAATTGGAAAACGAATTCAATCGCCTGCCCGAGCACTGGCTAGGGATTACGACTACGATAGCGATAGCGACTACGAACAACATAGTTCACTGAATACGTAGGATTCGGATCAATTCTGGGACGACAGAAGAAATGTCCCCCTTGATGAAATAGTCTGCGAAATTCGCAATCGGGGAGTTTTCATCCTTGTTTATCGCTATGATCCTGCCAGCTTTCTCAATTCCGACGCAATGCTGTATCGCTCCAGAAATTCCCAATGCAAAATAAATCTTCGGAGAGACAGTGCGTCCAGTCTGGCCAACCTGGGCCTTTTGACCGAGAAGCCCAGCCTCCACTGCGGCTCTCGAAGCTGAAATCCCTGTCTTAAGTCCCCACGCCGAGGAAGTCGCATCGGCAAGAGGAACTGCGAAATTCGCAATTCCCTGACGATTTGCGATTCCAAGTCCGACGGAGACAAGGATTTCGCATGATGCTATGTCGGTGGCGCTCTCAGAATCTTCAGGTGCTGGAATTGAGGTGATCTTTAAAAATCCATGTGGTTCCCCGTCTGATGTGAATGGAGCTTTTTCGACTATGATATTTCGCGGTTCAAATTTGTGAGTCTTGAAGATTCCGCCTCTTACGCTTGCCATCTGTGGAGAATTGTTCTCTTTTCCACGCAGTGAGACGATTTCAGCCATGATGTGTCCGCCAAGAGCAGGGCGCGTCTGTATCAGAATTTTTGAAAATACTTTTTTTCCGGAACTTGTAGAGTGCTCGAAGTCTCCAATGCGCAATGCGGTGCAGTCTGCACTGAGTCCGGCATTCAGTTCTGCGGCAAGCATTGGAGCCAGGACTCTTCCGCTCATAGTCCCTGGTATCAGCAATGCCTGGGGGCGCAGGTGTTCTACTATTTTGGCGATCGGCTTGCAGGAATTTGCATTGAGATGCACAAGCCTGTCCGCGCCGGATATGGAAATCATCGAGATCTCTTCGCCCGATGGCGGAGCTCCGCAAAGAATCGCGACGCATTGCTCTCCGAGCTCCATTGCAAGCGTCTTCGCCTTGCTGAGAAGCTCTATCCCTGAATTATCAATTATGCCGGAATCTCCGCGCTCCAGAATACACGCGAAGGGACCGCTATAATATGCGTCATCAGACTTCGAAGCAGAATTCGTCTCTTCCGACATTTTCAAATCGCCGATTCCACTTCCTCCTTTTTTGATGAAATCCATGAGCTCTCCCATGAATCCGCGAAGCATCTCTCTTTGTTCAGGAACCTCGAAGGAAATCTTTTTCCCAAGTCTGCCGTTTTTATTCGACGAGAAAATCTTTGATACACGCGTCCAGGAACCGCTCAGACCTGTTTGCGTCTTATTCAATTCAAGATCGCGGTTAGTTAGATGTTGTATTGTCGCGGAGGATGCGAGTATGGCTCTTTCGACGGAAATGAAGTCCGTATCCGAATGCGAAAGACTTGCTACAGTCAGGAGTGCAGGCAGATTTTTCAGCGTCCATTTCGCTCTGCCGCGCCTGTCCAGAGATTCGAAAAGGATTTCTCCTTTTTCGCCGAAATCAATGCCGTATACATAGGGAAGAACAGGAATTCCAAGGAGAACTGCCAACTGCATCGGGACTTGCGCCGTGTCGCCGTCAGGGCTTTGCATCCCGCATATGAAAAGTGTCTCCCGCAGTTCCTTTTCAGATAAAATATGTCTGACTGCTTTGGCAAGAGTCATAGCAGTTGCAAGAGTGTCTGAACCAGAAAATGAAGGATCTGAAAGCAGGACGGCCTTGTCCGCTCCAAGAGCGATTGCCCTTCTGCAGGTTTCCTCTGCGGATGGCGGCCCCATTGAAACTGCAATGATCTCGGCGCCGCATTGCTTGGAAATCTTTCCTGCCAGAAAGAGAGCTTTTTCGTCAAGACTGCTCATTGAGAGGCTAAGCCGGGATCTGATCAAAGTTCCGCTTTCAAGATCCCAGGCATTTTCGGGGATATTTGAGCTGTCTGCCGAATGCTTGACTGGAACGACAATTCTTTTCATGGTGAAAACTATCTATTGAAGTGCTATTTAACGAGCATCGCTGGCCACTCTGCGGGGCTTGCAGGCATCTTGGGGGCTGAAAAGAAGCTGACGCTTTTTCCATCGGATCCCACGCATGAGAAATCGAAGGCGATGTCTCCGCGGAAGCTTCTGGAGTTTATCTCCTTGAAGTTGTGCCAGTTGTTTTTTGTGAAAATTGAATTTTTCGGGATTTTGAGCTCCATCACTGCATATTCGCCGGAGGGGTGCATGAAAAAAGAGGATTGTCCGCCATCTCGTCCTATCTCTGCGAAATTTGAGAAAAAGCCTTTTTTAGGATCGGTCTGCTGGATCAATGACGCAAAACCTGCGGGCATGACTGATATTGAGAAGCCCGAGTCCGGCCCCTTCCGGGAAATGAGCTTTAAAAGATTTTTATCCTTTATGATCAGGCATATTGCAAAATAGTCCTTGTTTCCGCCGATGTTGAAGTAGATGCCTGCAAAACTATTGCCGTTATCGCATTTGGCAAAAAGAGATGGATCCCATTCGTCTGGATAGCCGTCAAATGAGAAGTCTTCCTTTTCCTCGTTTTCAAGAGGAATCTCCAGGATTTTTCTGCTGACGCCTCCGAATTTTCGAATCTCGTCCAATCCGATTGTGATCAGCTTCGAATCAGCGACAAGGGCTATTTTGTCTCCCGCGCCTGTCGCGCCGCTTACCTTTTTGCAAAAATACGGATATGGAAGGACTTCCGTTTCACCTGTTTCGAGATTCTGCAGAATGAAAGCATTCTCGTCGGAAAGCCTGCCTTCGTTGGAAGGAGCAAAGGCATGCACTGCAACCTTGGCGCAAAGAGCGGAAAACAAATGCGAAGGATTGTCGTATTTGCTGAAAACCCGCAGGAGGTCTGCCTCTTTTTCGAAAATGAATTTTCCTGCATCCCTCCCATAGATCATGCCTTGGCATTTGTAGAGTTTTCTGTCAAAGCCGCAGATCCCCGCGACGAATTTTTCATTTACAGCGGGAGAGAAGGAAAAATTCTCTGAGATCAGCTTCGGAGCTTCCCGGCTGGTATCAATGACATTCCATTCCATGTCACTAAACATGCATGAAAGAACCCCGCTCCGAAAGATGTTGTATTCGTCAGCATCCCATCGCCAGCCCCTTTTCTGATCTTTGAAATCGAAGAGAAGCGAGACATTTCCTTTATTTAGGATGGAACATTTATCAGCGTTGTAGAACATTACGCGACCATCGCCAATCTGTTCAAAGCGGAATGACGCGAAATGCTTTTGAAGCTTGAATTCACTGCTCTTGACATATGCTCCATTTTTGTTCATCTCATGCGTTATCAGCGAGCTTTCAAAGGCGTTAGTGCATGCCTTGCCGTCGTTGAATATGGAGAGAAGATCATATGCGGAAATCTCACCCAGAACGCTGACGGCATTTCCTTCCTGACGGAGTATCTGATTGAGAATCGTCCCCCTGTTTCTTCTTGCGAAGATAAGGGATTCTCCAGACTTGTATGGTGCGATTATGTTCCCGAATGGCTCACCGACGCGTGGAGAGAACAAAATTGTTCTGGCATTTTCTGGGGAAATGGAAATAAGTTCGGAATTCGTGAACATAGATATGAATTTGCCAAAATCAAATATTCTGCGCATCGGAGAGGAGCTTGGATACGACCACAGGATTGAAAACTTGTCGTCAAGAAGAGAAACATAATTTTCGGAGCTTAGATATGTTTTAGAGTTCGATGTATGAAAAACTGCTTTCTGAAGCTTGTCGCCGACTTTTTCAGTCTTCGTGTAGCAAAGAGCTTTTTCTCCGGAATCCTTTTCGAGCCTGCCAAGGAAATAGCTGGGGCTGTCTTTCAAATATCCCCAAAGCTGCCCCTCGATCAGAGCAGAGATCTGGAAGTTTGGGGGCAGAGCGAGAGACCCCATGTTTTTTCCTGTGGAACTGAACTGCAAAATATCCGATTTAGTACGGATTATGGCACCCTCAGGCGAAGAAGATTCGACGAGAAGAGCCGATTCGCAAAACTTTTCCAGAGCTGAAAGATTTTCCAAAGAATAGGATGAAGCCAGTCCATCCTGAGCAATTATCAGAGCTGATTTGTCGCCGAGCTCTGAGATGGAGGACCAATTCATGGAAGCCTTTTCGCCAACAAGCGATCCGCTAAGTTTGTCCAGCAAAAATACTGAGGACGAGTCCATCGGGGCGACAAGCACATTCTTCGTGCCGCAGACCGGATCTGAACAGATACGTCCGGATAGGACTTCTGTGAATTGCCGCGATACGGAGAAGGGGATTCTCGGATACTTGAACGCCCATGCGAACGATGCGGACTCCATGTCAACGCAAAACACAGCTCCATAGTTGCTTAAGATGTAGAGAAGACCGGAATCCAATTTCGGACGGGGCATTGAAAAATCAAAGAGGAACGGTGTTCCATCATTCATCGTAACCTTGTCTGGACAAGAGAAAAGGTGGAGCGTTTTTTCCAGCGATGCATCTTTGGACGACAGGATGGCAAGCTGATATTCTGCGATAAGTCCGCCTTTTTTGACGATGACTACTGTGCTTTCCCCATATCCGATTGGATCAGAGCACACGCTTGTTTCCGGACTATGGAACTCCCATATTTGTCTACCCGATGCGACATCGAAACAGAAGAGACCGAATTTGCCGTCTCGGCAAAGCCTGGCAACGACGGAGCCGCCAAGAAAAAGCGGCTCGAACTTGGAATACTGGTAATTCTGCTTCTCTCCTTCGGGGACAAAATTATCAAATATTTTCCACCACTTCACAGACTTTCCATCCGAACAAAGGATCTGCCTGCTGTTCTGCATGAAGAAGAGTCCGGCAGACGAGGAGATTGAAGCCGGCGGGACTTTGCATTTTTTTGATGTCAGGACATTGTTTGCCCCCCAAAGTTCGAAGACTCCGGGCATAATTTCGGCAAATGGTCTGAAAACGGCACCCTTCAGATCGGAGGGGAACTGCGGAATCCCAGCGCTCTTGGAGGGGGCTTGCCCCGATGTAAGCAGGCTTGGACGGTACGATAGAGACAGCCTGTTTTTTTCGATTGCCAGCTCTTTTTCTTTCTTGATTCCATTTTTCTTGAGAAGTTCCAGATATGCATTTAAAGATTCGTCGTAAATGGCGGAGTATTTCGAAAAGCCCTCCTTGTACCTGATCGCAGCGCCGCGGTGGAGAGGCAGGTCTCCCTCATCGAAAATTTCCGACTTTGCAGATATTGTGTCCCTTGCGAATTTCGCAAGCTTTAATTTTGCTCCTTCGGAATGAAGCGCGGCGGCCTTTTCCATGACAGAGTCAAAGTCCCAGTCAAGTCTCAATTTTACCGAGGACCCCACCATGTCTTCGACAGAGCGTGCAAGATCTTTCAAGTTCCTGTCATTTTCCGCTTCTGGCATCTTCTGAAGCTCCTTGAGGAGGATGTTTGCCGAGTCGTAGTTGCCAAGATGGACGAAGAGCTTCAGGCGGTACGATTTAGACTTCATTGGAAAGTCCGCGTCGAATCGGGCAGATTCGCGTGAAAAAAATGCAGAAACTTCATCAAGCGCCCTGTTTCTGAACAAAAGCTCCATGAGCTGTGAAAACGCGCTTTCCCTGCTTTCCTTCGACAGACTGGAGTCGGTGGCAAGTCCGCTGAAAAACGCTTCGAGCTCCTTGATCTGCGTCCTCCCCTTTGGGAGATTCATATCGGAGACACCCTTTATGAAGCGCAGAGCATTTTCTGGCGTGGAATCTGCAATGTATCTGCGCGCCCAAAAAAAGGCGTTTTTAAGATCTTGCATCCTGAAATATAGCTGAAATATCTCCTTGTAGATTGGCGTTTTCTTGCTCTGTGGAAGGGCGGAAAATGCCGAAAGACATTCGCAGAGAAGCTTGATCCTCGCGCCAATAATGTTCTTCTCGGACGCGAAAAGCTTGAAGTCCCAGAGATGCCCGAAATTTTCAAGCTTCACCAGAACCGTATCACCGTTCTTCAGACCCTTTTTCAGATAAATGGAATTTTCAGGCGAATCAAAGATGTAGCCGCCCTTGTAGACAGATTTTCCATTTACAAAAATTTCAACATTGTCGTCGTTTGTGAAAAAGTACTTCTTTTTGTTCGCGAGAGGATCATCTGTTTTTTTGTAAAGAAAAAATATGCATTCCTGGAGATCCTGCGGGATTGGAGGCTTCTCGCCCGGCTTCCACTGCTTCCAGGATATTTCAATGCCATCCTTGCCCTCATAGACTGCGTTAGGATCAAAAAGTTTTTCCGTGGGATATGTGTTGTCGTAGGCAGTCCTGGAAAAATTGCTGAAAGGTCCAATCACGTGCCATCCCTCGACTAGCTCCATGTTTTTTCCTGACAAATATTCTTTCCAGGAATCCTGGACTGTCTTGTCTATATTTTTCTCCGAAAGCGCAAGCTTAATCTCGATTCCATCCCACCATTCCGGCTTATGTGCGTAAAATTCGTCGGAAAAGGAGCTTTGCGCCACCAGAAGAAAAAGGAGGGGAAGCAGTAAGGATAAGAATCCAGATCTTCCTCTTGCGGAATATTGCTGCCTGCCAAGGACAAAATGGAGAATGCTGGAAAAGCAAACGGATACTAGATTCTGTTTATAAATTTTCATGTTGTGTCCGGAAAAATTGGCGCCCAAGGGGGCGCAGGGTTCATGTTGCGCCGCAGACATTGCGACACGCTCCCGGCAAAGATAGCGGTTTTAGAGAGGATTTCAAACCGTATGAAAGGAGAATCACTCAGGCATGTGTCTTTTTCTGTATTGCCCCGGAGAGCAACCATAATTCTTTTTGAACGCCTTCGAGAAATGATAGATGTTCTTAAATCCGCATGTCCTGGCGACAAATTCAATTTTGGACGAGCCGGCGCGTAGCTCTGCGGCTCCCATCTCCATACGCTTCCTCATTTGAAAACGTGCGGGGGGAAGCTTGAATTTATCCAGGAAGACTCGGCGAAAATGCGGATAGGACAGCCCGGATTTCTTTGCAAGCGCTTGCCAATTCCTCTTCGCGCATGGCTCCTCCGCTAGACGGCCTGCCAATTTTCGGATCATTTCCGCAGAATGCGGCTCCTCTTTGATTGCCGAGGGCTGTTCTCCAATCTGCAGAAGGATTTCCTCAAGCATATGCACTGTCCGGAAAGATGCTTCGGAGCTTTGCGCCAGTTTCGATAAGAGCCTATCAAACGCCTCCTTGAATTTCATAGGCTCACTTATTGTGGCAACTGGATTCTTCAAGGGAAAGAGACCTGAGTCGGCATATGAATCGGCAAGGCTCCCCCGAAAGGAGACGAAGCGGTGCCGCCAAGTTCCGCCATCCCGCCTGCCAAAACGGAACCTAGGTCCGGGAAAGCTCAGCCAAACGACTGGTCCTTTGAGCCTCAAAGGAGGAACTCCGTCCATTTCATACTCAAGCTCGCCGCTCTCGGCATACTGTATGACATAGTAGCCGAAATTCTTGTCAACCCAGGCATTGCAGTCGGGAACAAAATTGAATCCGATGAACTCTATTTCTGATTTTGACATCATGATCATAATGTATAAAATAATGAGTATTTCTAACATTCAAAAAGGCACAAAAGTGAGATACAATAAGCATAAAGGGCAAATTATCAAATTGAAAGGATATAAAATGGACTGCGGATTCAATCTCAAAGAGTTGCCGAATCTCCTTGACTTCGACTATGGGCACATCGAGAAAAGCCGCGAGCGGCAGTGCCGCGCCTGGCGCTTCGAAAAAAATGACTGGCCTCTCATATTCGTCGGCGCTCCACTCAATGAAAGGCAGAAAGCGATCCCTGAATTCAATTGCGGGGATACATTCTTTGACAAGTCAAAGATGCTCTGCAGTCAGGTCAGAATGGCGTGCTGCGCGTCAAATGGACGCAGTGACACCGTTCCCTCTATAAGGGCAAATCTAGGGACTGGAATTCTCCTGGCATGCCTAGGCCTGGAACAGGAAGCCTTTCCGGACAAAATGCCCTGGCTCAAGGAGCACATGGGCAAGGAGGAGATATCGCGGATCTCCCCTGACGACATCAAGATCCGTGGAAGTTTCGAACGGGGACTCGATATGATGAGGCATTTCAGAGAAATCCTCGGCGACAAAGTTCCGATATATGTGATGGACACCCAGGGACCTTTCGATCTTGCGCATCTCTTGCTGGGGGATCAGCTTTTTCTTGAAATGTATGACGATCCCCCTTTCGTCCATCATCTCATGGAGATATGTCTTGCTCTCGGAATCAAGACCCACAAATGGATGAAAGAAGCCGCATGTGAGAGCATCTCATTGATGCACCACAGCAATGCACTGTTCTCGGACAGTTTTGGGATTCGAATATGTGAAGACACCACCGCATTGCTTGGCGAAGAGCAGATACGCGAGTTCGCCATTCCGTATTCGGTTCGTCTTGCGCGCGAATTCGGCAATGCCTGGGTGCATTACTGCGGATGCAACGACGCACTCACTGATGCAATCCTTGAAGCTCCGGAATTCAAGGTCCTAAATTTTGGGCACATCCCTGGCCATGAGCATGAGATTGATTTCTATAAAAATATCGAAAAATTCGAGAGACAGCGCAAGGTAAATTGGAACTGGTGGCCTAAAATGCCGAACGAGAATGAAGGAGAATATCTCAGAAGGCTCCACCATTATGCGGGCAAAGGCGTGCTTGCTCCATGCATCAGCCCCTCGGAAACTGGGTTCAATTCTGCATCCGAGCTTCTGAAATGCTGGAAAGATCTCGGGGGTGTCTAGTCCCTTCCTTGGGATAGCAGGGAGCAAAAAGAGTCTAAATCCGAAATTCGGAATTCCTGATGCGCCTGCTTCTCTAGCTCAGAATTAGCTTTGCTCGACGGAACTCCTTGCCCTTTTTTCAGTGGAATGCGAAAAAAAGTCCGCCTGTTTCAGGCGGACTTTTTTGTTTCCAATCAATCAGAACTGGAGCGGAAATTACTGAGTTATGAAGATCTGGAAGCCGCTGTATGCCTCCATTCCATGCTCTCCGATGTCCAGTCCCCTCATCTCCTCCTCTTCGCTGACCCTGATGCCAGATATCAGCTTGATCGCCATGAATATGACATATGCCGATATGAAGCAGACGACTCCGGCAGAGAGAATTCCTATAAGCTGGGATTTCAAGGAAAATCCTTCGCAGAATATTCCAACTGCGAGCGTTCCCCAGACTCCGCAGACCAAGTGGACAGAAAGCGCTCCCACTGGATCGTCAAGACGTAGCTTGTCGAAAAAGAAGACCGACAGTACAACCAGGACTCCGGCAACCGCCCCGATCACGATTGAAGCCTTTATTGAGGCAACGTCTGCGCCTGCAGTTATTCCTACAAGCCCTGCCAGACAGCCGTTCAGCACCATGGAGAGATCAGGCTTCTTCTGTATGTGCCAGGACGTCGCCATTGCGGCAACAAGTCCTGCTGACGCTCCAAGGCAGGTTGTTACAAACACGTAGGAGACCATGCCAGGATCCGCAGAGAGGACAGAGCCGCCGTTGAATCCGAACCATCCAAGCCAGAGGAGAAATACGCCTATTGTGGCAAGCGGCATGCTGTGCCCCATTATGGCCCTGGTTGTGCCGTTCACATACTTTCCAAGTCTGGGACCAATCACGAGAATCCCGGCAAGAGCCGCCCATCCGCCAACGGAGTGGACGAATGTCGAACCGGCAAAATCATGGAAGTTGAGCGTCTTCAGCCATCCGCCGCCCCATCCCCAGGATCCGACTATCGGATACACGAACATCACGTAGATCGTCGAGAAGATCAGAAATCCTCCGAGTTTGACCCTTTCCGCGACAGCGCCAGAAACGATCGTGGCGGCAGTGGCGGCAAACATCCCCTGGAAAAGAAAATCCGTCCAGTAGGTGTAGCCCGGATTGTATGCGGAAGTCAGCCCGCTTGCATCCGTTCCTATGCCGAATCCGCTGAATCCAATGAATTTGCCGATCTTCCATGCCTCGCCCGGATACATGAGATTGAAGCCCATGAAGGCATAGGTCAAAATCCCTATTGCCGGGATGAGAGTGTTCTTGAATAGAATGTTCACCGTGTTTTTCGAGCGGGTCAGCCCGCTTTCAACGGTTGCAAATCCAAGATGCATCACGAATACCAGAAAGATCGCGACCAGCATCCAGGTGTTGTTAACCGCAAACATTTCGGCGCTGATCTTTGGCGCGCTTTCCACTGCCGTCCCGACGACTGCCGTAACAACGGTTTCCGTCGCACCGGCATTTTCTTCGGCGGCAGACGCCGAAAGGATCCACGCCGCGAGAAGCCCGGGAAGAAGCACCCTCCCCGCCTTTCCAACTAATGCAATCATTTTCATTTCCACCTTCCTTTCTGTTTAATGCTTAGCCTATTGCCTCGGAACCCTTTTCGCCCGTCCTGATCCTTATGCACTCGTCCAACGGCATCACGAAAATCTTGCCGTCGCCAATCCGACCGCTTCTCGCTCCCTTTATGATCGCGTCAACCGTCGGCTCCACAAAATTGTCGTTCACAGCAATCTCGATCCTGATCTTCTTCAGAAGATTCACCTCGAGATCCGCTCCGCGGTAGCTTTCGTGATAGCCCTTCTGCTGACCGCATCCCAGGGCGTTCGTGACGGAGATCTTGTAGATCTCCTTCTCGTAGAGCGACTGCTTCACGGAGTTGAGCTTCTCAGGCTGAACATAGGCGATTATAAGTTTCATCGCGCCTCCTTTCATTGTTAATATTTTTGCCTGAATGCCATTTAGCAATATACATGCCATAATGCTTTAATATTATTATAAGTCTTTTACTATCAACATAATATATTATTTTTACACAGATTCATTAAAGCTATTATTGTAACATTATTGTAATATTATGACTATATGACACATATTTGCTCCATAATTTTGTAAATTTAACCGGCTACGCCGGGACGTTCCAAGACTCGCTATCGTTGTCGTAATCG
>DYRX01000090.1 GCA_020718525.1 Victivallis vadensis | reverse complement strand
GAGTAAAATGAACTCAAAAAGTCAGGTCTCCAAATAGGGACGCGACCAAAATATTAAGAAGGATACGGACAACAATATAATCGTTATTTTTTCAAGCCACACACCGAGAAAAGGGGAGAATCTATGAGCGCGCATCCTTTGGGATGGGAGAAAATCATTTCACGCTCGCCGGTCTATATTCCTGCGGCAAATGGAAGGAATACTGCGAAAACCATCTGGGTTGACGTCACTGCCTGGAAGGATCCGAAAACAGGGGAAGTTTATTTAGATGGTGAAGAAATCGAAAAATTGGAGTCTGTCAAGGCACGGTATATCGGGATAATGAAACCTGCACAAATACGCGAACTGAGAGATACTCTCGGTTTCACTCAGAAGGCAATGTCAGATCTGCTCCAGCTTGGCGAGAAATCTTGGACTCGTTGGGAATCCGGCAGAGAACGTCCTTCACGTTCGATGAACATTCTTCTTAGCGCTTTATATGACGGACATTTGAGCGTCAATTACCTCAAGAGTCTCGGAAATCCTGAACTATCCTCAAAAATAGACATATGGAAGCCTTATGTCCGATATGATGTTTCAGACTGCGATCATGAACGAAAACCTGAACGGTGGAAAAATGAAAGCTCGCCCCTCGCCGCTTAAATGTATGACCTATTTCCTAACTGATTTGCTAGTCACAGCGAATTTAGAATATGACGCTAGCCAAAAGTCTAAACTCGACTTTGAAGACATAAAAATCGCGACGCGGCCGGCAGAACTTGAGAATGCTGGAAAAAACCAGGTATGGAAGCTTGTCATTGCAGTTCACCAGAATGTGGGAAGAGAAAAAAACTCCCCCTATAATTTCTCCGCCACCATGACTGGTCATTTTGAAGTCCAAAAAACTTACCCGGCAGAAAATTCTAAAAAGCTTGTTGAGATCAATGGCTGTTCAATGCTTTATGGTGCTCTTCGCCAAATCCTCTGCAATGCAATGAGCAATGGTCCATATATGCCGATATTCCTTCCAACTGTCTGTTTTATTGAGGCTCCGGAGTCTGCATGTGGCAATAAAATAGCGGAAAACAGACAAGCTTACAATTCTAAACATAAGAAGGCAAAGGGGGCTTCTTAAACAACAAACAGCCTATCAATGTGCGAGATTCAAGCAACTGGAAATTTTTCACACAAACCCTAAAAGCAATTGGGCAAATTAAAGAAAAGGGGGACAATCTATGAAATTTGGAAGATTTGACGACGCGAAGAGGGAATATGTCATTGAAACGCCTGAAACTCCGTATCCGTGGATCAATTATCTCGGATCTGAGGACATGTTCGGCATCATTTCGAACTGCGCCGGAGGCTACACCTTCTACAAGGACGCGCGTCTCAGGAGGCTGACCCGCTACCGCTACAACAGCATTCCCCTGGACGGCAACGGAAGATATTTCTACATCAAATCCGGAAAAAAATTCTGGAGTCCCACATATCAGCCCGTCAGATCCGAACTTGATTCATATTCATGCAGACACGGTCTTGGCTATACTACAATAGAGTCTGAAAATGACGGAGTTTCGGTTTCGATCACGTATTTTGTCCCTCTCGGGGAAAACATCGAAATCCATCGTGTCAGGATTTCTAACAAGAGCGGAAGGAAAAAAAAGATTAAGCTCTTTTCATTCACCGAGTTCTGTCTTTGGAACGCGGACGACGATGACAGGAATTTCCAGCGCAACCTGAGCATTGGAGAGGTCGAAGTAGAGGGCGGATTCATTTTTCATAAGACGGAATACCGCGAGCGCCGCAACCATTATTCATACTATGCTGTCAACAGGAATCCAGACTCATTTGACACGGACAGAGACTCATTTGTAGGGGCCTACAGGGGTCTGGACAATCCTCTTGCCGTGGAGAGGGGTGCCTGCTCGAATTCGCTCGCATCAGGCTGGTCGCCGATCGCCTCCCATTGCATCGAGCTCAATCTTGCTCCCGGCGCCGAGGAGGAGCTGGTCTTTGGCCTGGGCTACATCGAGACGCCGAAAAATGCGAAATTCGCAGAGCCAGGACGCATAAATAAGGTTCCTGCGCATGAGCAGTTTGCGAAATTCGCAAGTCCCGAACTTGTTGCAAAGGCTTTGTCCGATTTGTCATCGCACTGGGACAGGCTTCTTTCGATCTACAGCGTGGAGTGTCCGGATCAGCGGCTTTCCAGAATGGTCAACATTTGGAATCCCTACCAGTGCATGGTTACGTTCAACATGTCAAGGAGCGCTTCGTTTTTCGAGTCTGGAATTGGGCGCGGGATGGGGTTCCGCGATTCGAACCAGGACATACTTGGATTTGTTCATCAGATACCGCAGAAGGCGAGGGAGCGGATACTCGACATTGCGGCGACACAGCTCAAGGACGGGGGCGCGTTTCACCAGTATCAGCCATTGACCAAGAGGGGCAATTCACTGATAGGCTCCAATTTCAACGATGATCCGCTTTGGCTGATTCTGAGCGTTTCGGCATATGTGAAGGAGACCGGGGACAGTTCGATTTTATGCGAGGAGGCGGCGTTTGAAAACGACGAGTCGCTTTCGGCTCCGCTTCTTGAGCATCTCTTCAGATCGCATTCCTTCACGCTTGCCAATCTTGGTCCCCATTCGCTTCCGCTTATTGGACGCGCCGACTGGAACGACTGCCTCAATTTGAACTGCTTTTCCGAAGAGCCTGGAGAGCCTTTCCAGACGACTGGCAACAAGCAGGGCAGAACCGCGGAGTCTGTGATGATTGCAGGTCTCTTCGTATATGCCTCGAAGGAATTCGCCCAGCTGCTCGAACATATCGGAATGCATGAGAAGGCCTCTGAGATCAGAAGAAGCGCAGACGAAATGATCATGGCGATAGATCAGTTTGGCCGCGAGCAGGAATGGTTTCTGAGGGCATACGACTTTTATGGAAAGAAGATTGGCAGTCCGGAATGCAGGGATGGCCAAATCTACATAGAGTCCCAGGGCTGGTGCGTGATGGCTGGCGCCGGACACGGAGACGGCTTCGCAAGGAAGGCGCTTGATTCTGTCGAGAAGCGCCTGGGCACCAGGCACGGGCTTGTCCTTCAGGATCCTCCCTATGCGGACTATCATCTAGAGCTTGGGGAAGTCTCTTCCTATCCGCCGGGCTACAAGGAAAACGGCGGGATATTCTGCCACACAAACCCTTGGATAATGATTGCGGAAGCCATGCTTGGCAATTCAGAGAAGGCGTTTGACTACTACAAGCGGATTTCCCCCGCATACAGAGAGGAAATCAGTGAAATTCACAGGATGGAGCCATATGTCTATTCGCAGATGATAGCCGGAAAGGCGGCACCCAGGCATGGCGAAGCGAAAAACAGCTGGCTGACAGGAACGGCGGCGTGGAACTATATCGCAATATCTCAGTTCATACTGGGGGTGCGTCCCGGATTCAAAGGACTGATCATTGATCCGAAAATTCCAGCAGGCGAACTGCCTCTCCTACTGCGGAGACGTTTCCGCGGATGCGAATACGATATCAAGATGCGATCCGCCGAAAGCGGAGAGGAGAAAGGCCTCTACAGAAACGGTCATAAGCTTGCCGGAAATGAAGTCGCCCCGGACTCGCAGAAAATTGATATCTTGGCGGTACTCTGAAGCTTCAAGACTTTTTCCACAAGATCTAAAGATTCGCTGAACGATGTGGCTCAGTGGATATTTATCATGACGATGCCCGTGGAATTCATTTTGGTTATCTGATCGATATATCTCGCATCATTAAGGTCTTCATGCCAAATTATGACTAGAACAATTACAATCGCCGAGGAGCGTTTCGGGAGGACGAGGCTTGACAAGATTCTTGCGGAATCTTTTTCAGATCTGTCCCGCTCCTATTTCCAGAAGCTGATACGGGATGGCAAAGTTACTGTCAACGGGCTGGTCGAGACCAGTCCCAAATTTTCTCCACGAATCGGAGACGTTCTATCTGTCGCTCTTCCTGAGCCTGCCGATAAAAGCATCCTGCCTGAAAAAATTCCCTTCGAATGCCTTTACGAGGACGCGGATATTCTGGTGATCAGCAAGCCCGCTGGTCTTTCTGTCCATCCAGCAAACGCCTGCAGAAGCGGGACGCTTGTGAACGCACTGCTCGGGCTGGATCCGGAATTTGCCGAAAAAATGGAAGATCCCGAGAGACCCGGCATTGTGCACAGGCTGGACAAGGACACATCCGGCTGTCTTGTCATTGCAAAGACTCCGACTGCGAAATTCGCGCTTTCCCGCCAGTTTGCGCAACGCGAAGTCTCGAAGACATACCTTGCAGTGAGCTATGGCTGGCCTCCATCCTCCTCCGGCGAACTGCGCACATTGATCGGACGGCATCCATTGGACAGGAAGCGCATGGCAGTGCTCAAGGATTCGGGAAGGATGGCTGTCAGCTCCTACCGCTTGCTTTCGAAAGGAATACTCGAAGGGAAAAAAGCCGCAGTGCTTGAGGTGAAAATAATGACTGGAAGGACGCATCAGATCCGGGTACATCTTGCGCATTTGAAATGTCCGGTGCTTGGTGATCGGATATACGGAGGAAGGCAGGAACTGACAAGCAGCAGGCTTCTTCTGCATGCCTGGAAACTTGGCTTCTGCCATCCTAGAACGGGAGAGGCGCTTTCTTTCGAAAGCCAAATTCCGGAGGAAATTTCTCAAATGCTAAACATTTTTTCACGCTAAGCCGCCAAGCCGCGAAGTTAAAAGACAAGGACTTGTCCTCGCACAAAGCCACAGAGGCACAAAGAAGAAAAGAGAAGAAGCCTTTCGTGTCTGGAAGCCGCAAGCTACTTTTTTGGTTCTCAAAGCAAATACTTTGATTGTAGATGTGAGTGCAGTCATTTTTTTGCTTTCACCTGGGAACACCGAGCACCAGCTCGGTATCTGAGAGTGCCGACAGGATGTCGGCGTTCCTATCCTAAACCCCCGGATGAAGCGGATATATTCAAATTTCACTCGTTTGCCATTCTTCTCCAAGTCCTTTGAATTCAGGATGATGGAGCTTATCCCGAGAAGCGGCCGCGCTGGAAATTGTTCTGGCGGGGCTGTGGAGGGGGGCTTTCCTTTTTAGCCAGGATATGGGTGCAGTTTTCCCCCAGTATAGCCTCGCATAGCCGGATCAGTTTCCCAGAGGATGTGACAAAATATTTTTTTGCCGACTCGATGAAGGCTATGTCCCCTTCGGCGCTGGTCACCCTTAGCACAAGCGGTGTCGTGCCGGGGTTCTCCAGCACGGTATTCTTGAAGTTGCAAAGCATGCCCGCATCGCAGTTGCCCTCGTTGAGAATGACGACGATCTCCTCCGTGTAGCGTTCAGTCGCCTCGAAAAAGGGGCAGACCGATGTGACGATTATTTTTGGGGTCTCTTCATTTCTCGACTCGAAAAAACCCTCTATGAAGATGGGGCTGTCGTTCACGATGAGATCTTTTGACTTGGCGAAGACTTCGTTGAAGGCGATGCAGTTTGCAGATCCTTCCAGATTTTCTATCCGGAAGCTGGCGAAATTCTCCCCCTTCTTATTTGGTCTCACCTCGACGTTCTCGATGATTCCTCCAACCCTGATTCCACCCCTGCCTGCGGTCAGGATGTCGGCAAGCTTGCGCGTCGAGAATTTGCGTATGAGCTCGGCATGTTCGCCCAATGGATGCCCGGTCACATAGAAGCCGAGCAGATCCTTTTCCGACTTGAGCATGTCCTGCTGATCGAATTCAGGGATGTCTGGATAATTGACAGAGACAAGGGATTCTCTTTCTTCGGATGGAAGCAGATCGAAGAGGCTGGACTGGCCGGAACTCCTGTCTTCGCTCTGCGCCGCCGCGAGCTTCGTTGCCTCGTCAATCACAGCAAACAACTGAGAGCGCTTCACCTTGAAGCAGTCGAATGCGCCCGCCTTTATGAGAGATTCCAGCATTCTCGAATTCACTGATCCGCCGGTCTTTTCGCAGAAATCAAGGATGCTCTCGAATTTTCCGCACTTGTCTCTGGTTTCAATTATTTTCTTTGCGGCGTTTGCACCGACACCCTTTATTGCCGCCAGGCCGAAGCGTATCGAGCCGTTGTCAACGGAGAAGCTCATGTCGCTCGAATTCACATTTGGGGGCAGTACGGCGATGTCCATCTTTTTGCATTCCTGGATGAAGAATGCGATTTTGTCAGGCGCGTCCATTTCGCTTGTGAGGACGGCGCACATGAATTCCGGGGGGTAGTTGGCCTTGAGATAGGCGCTCCTGTATGCGGTGAAGGCGTATGCGGCGCTGTGGGATTTGTTGAAGCCGTATCCGGCGAACTTGTTGATTTTCTCCCAGATCGCCTCGGCTGTCTGAGCCGCGATGCCGTTGCCGCCACAGCCCTTGACGAACTTGTCCCTCTGCTTCTGCATTTCCTCATGCTTCTTTTTGCCGATGGCACGGCGGAGGATGTCAGCCCCGCCGAGGGTGAAGCCTGCCAGCTTCTGTACGACTTCCATGATCTGCTCCTGATAGAGCATGATTCCGTAGGTCTCCTTCAGGACTTTTTCCATGAGCGGGTGGTCGTATTCTATGCTGACATGCCCCATTTTTCTGGAGATGAACTCTGGAATGAAATCCATGGGGCCCGGACGGTATAGGGCGATCAGGGCGATGATGTCCTCCATCATGTGTATGCCAAATTTTTTGCAGAGATCCTGCATACCAGGGGACTCAAGCTGGAAGACTGCGATGGTGTCGCCTTTGTTGAGCAGATCAAAAGTAGGCTTGTCGTCAATCGGAATGCGCTCGATGTTGAGCTTGGTTCCCGGTCGGCTTCTTGAAATGTTTTCGACGGCGTCCTCGATGAGTGTGAGAGTTCGGAGCCCCAGGAAATCCATTTTGAGCAGACCAAGCGACTCGCATGCCGGTCCCGTGTACTGGGTGATGACTTCACTGCCGGTTCCGCGTCCCAGGGGAACGACGTTTTCGATAGGCTGATCGCCGATGATCACCCCAGCCGCGTGTATTGATCTGTTCCTGTTCAGCTTTTCCAGAGGGGCGGCATAGTCGAAGACCTCCTTGACCCATGGCTCCTTTTCCATGAACTCTCTAAGCTCCGAGCTGTTTTTCAGAGCATAGTCCAGTGTAACTTCCTTGCTGTCACTGCCCTCGGCGACCTTGTCGGGAATTAGCTTTGTAAGCGTGTTGCTTTCCTGCATGCTTCTGCCGAGAACACGCATGATGTCCTTCAGAACCGCCTTTGTCTTGAGGGTTCCGTAAGTGCCTATCTGGGCGACATTTTCAGATCCGTATTTGTTCCGCACATACTCGATGACTTCGTATCTTCTTCTCTCGCAGAGATCTATATCGAAATCCGGGGGGCTCACCCTTTCCGGGTTGAGAAAGCGCTCGAAAAGAAGGGAGTAGCGGAGTGGATCAATGTCGGTTATTCCGCTGAGATATGCCACTATGCTTCCGGCGCCGCTTCCTCTGCCCGGTCCGACGCTGATGCCCTGCTCTCTGGCGTATTTCAGAAAATCCCATACAATCAGAAAATAGCTCACGTAATTGGATTTTTCGATGACGCCGAGCTCGAAATCCATTCTGCGGATGACCTCGTCTTTTCCGGGGTCCGCGCCAGGAGTGAGGCTTTTTGGATCGAATGCATAGCGCTCGGGGATTCCGCCAAGACATATTTCCCTGAGATATTCCTTCGGATTCTGGCCCTCTGGAAGACTGTAGACGGGGTAATGGTTTTCAGAGCCGATGGGAATTTGCAGGTTGCATTTTTCGGCGACTTCGAGAGTGTTCGTAAGAGCCTCAGGTATCTCTGCAAAAAGCTTCGCCATCTCTTCGCCGCTCTTGAAATAGAATTCGTCGCATGAAAATTTGAGCCGCTTTTCATCGCCGACTTTGGAGTGAGTCTGAATGCAGAGCATGAGATCATGCGATTTGGCGTGCTCCTTTTTCAGGTAGTGGACATCGTTTGTCGCGACCAGGCGGACATCGAATTCCTTTGAAAGCAGGACAAGCTCCTTGTTGACCCGGACCTGCTCCTCTATTCCGTGGTCCATGAGTTCGAGATAGAAGTTGCCCTTTCCAAAGACTTCAGTGTAGAATCCGACGAGCTCCTTCGCCCTCCTTATGTTGCCCCTCATAATTGCGATTGGGATTTCTCCGCCCAGGCAGGCGCTGAGCCCAAGCAGTCCCCCGGAATGCTCGGAGAGGAGCTTCTTGTCTATCCTTGGCTTGTAGAACATGCCTTCTAGCTCCGCCCGGCTCATGAGCTTGCAGAGATTTTTATAGCCTGCGAAATTTGCGGCGAGCAGTACCAGATGGAAGCCTCTTATGTCGGGATTTGAACTGTCCCGGTCGCTCATGCTCGTGGGCGAGACATTCAGCTCGCATCCGATGATCGGCTTGATCTTTTTTTCCGACATCTGCTTGTAGAATTCCAGCGTTCCTCCCATGCTTCCGTGATCCGTCATCGCGACGGCGGGCATGTTCATTGACTGCGCGAGCTTGGAGAGCGCCCCGATCCCGCATGCTCCATCGAGCAGGCTGTAATCTGTATGTAAATGCAAATGAACGAATTGCGACATTTTAAGTATCTCCGTTATGTTTCACTGTCAATGCCTTCATGCTGGCATGACTCGATTGGAATGAATCTTGTCATCCCGGCCGTAAAATCAAACGAAAAAAAAAGAAAAGGAGCTAAATCTTGCGTACAGACTAAATCCGTGAAGGCTTGAAATTCGCAATAGCTCGGATATACTTTTCGTTTTGCGGCTATCGAGGCGGATTTGCCGAGTTTTCGGATATATTTTGCCGACTTAATAAACTAGAGCTGAAAAGAGTCCAAGAAATGCCGGATCCTGGAGGAGACAAAAAAAAGGACGGAGATGCGCTTGAAAAGGGCGGATTCCGTTTTCATCACATTTTCGTTGTCATGGGGCTCCTGCTCGCCCTGCTTGCATTTGTCTCTCACGACAAGCGCGATTTTGCCGTACTCGAAGGGGGCTGTCCGGGACCGGTCGGCAACTGGATAGGTCCGGCAGGCGCGTTTTTCTGCCGCACCATGTTCTACCTTTTTGGAGTCGCCTCGATTCCGATCATCGCAATACTTGGAGTCTGCCTTCTACGTCCGATTATCTCCATTCCCGTCTCGCGCAAAGGATATGTCGGTTCACTAATATTGATGTTCTTCGGAATTATAATGCTTTTCGGACTGCATCCGGAGATGTTTTGCGTCATGACTGACTATCTTGGCATTGGTTCGGCATCGATCCCTGCGTCCGCCCTTTCAGGCGGAGTGATTGGCCAGAGGCTTGCCGCTCCACTGCATTCTGTCGCGCCAGGTCTTGTCACAGGCGTCATTGGCGGAATCGGCACTTTTGTCGTTGCGATGGCATTCCTCCTTTGCGGAGTCATTTTCGTATGGATATGCGACTGGCAGCCAATTCTTTCCGAATATCTGCATAAGAAGAGCCTGGATATTTTGGAGGATAATCCGCTTGACGAGCTGAGGGAAAAGCAGGCGTTGGAGGATGAAAAGGACGTGAAGAGCCCGACGAAACAGAATGCCGGCACTCCTCCGGGCGCGCCGTCAGATATGGATCATGATCCTGAAGATCCTTCCGAACTGACTTTGGATGCCGAAGAGGACGCTGAAGATCCTGACTTTGAAGAAGAAGCCCTTGAAGACGAGAAGGTCAAGGCCGTTTCCAAGAAAAGCAAGCAGTCTGCGAAAGCTGAAGAGCCGCTTGCGCCGCCGCCTACGCTGAAAAAGGTGAAGCAAATTGGAAATATCGAATATGTCATTCCTCCGGTCTCTCTGCTGGACAAAGGGAAGGAAGTTATTGGCGAAAACTCAGAAATCATAGACGCTTCAAAGAAAATTCTCCAGGCTACCCTCGACAGTTTCAAAATAGACGGACAGGTCGTGGATCATGTTTCAGGACCACGAGTGACAAGATTTGAGATCTCGCTTTCGCCCGGGATCAAAGTGGACCGCGTCACCAGCATAGTCAACAATATCTCCATGGATCTGAAAGCGGAAAGCATAAGAATTCAAGCTCCCATACCGGGAAAAAACACTATCGGCATCGAGGTGCCGAACAGCACAGTCGCGACCATACCCTTGCGCTGTATCATGGAATCTGACACCTGGAAAAATTCGAAGGCGGAAATCCCTGTCATACTTGGCAAGGACGTTTCAGGAAAAATATCCATCCTTGATTTGGCAAAGGCGCCGCACCTTCTTATCGCTGGAGCTACCGGAAGCGGAAAAAGTGTATGCATTCACACCATCATTCTCAGCATGCTCTATCGCTTCTCGCCATTCGATCTGAAATTGATCATGGTTGATCCAAAAATGGTCGAGTTCAACTTCTACTCCGCTCTTCCGCACCTCATAACTCCTGTCGTTACAAAACCGCAAAAAGTGCCGGTCGCCCTGCATTGGGCTGTCAATGAAATGGAGAGAAGATACAAGGCGCTTTCACATACAAAGACCAGAAACCTGCACACATTCAACAACAGACCGCCTTCCATGGAAGAAATATACGACGATGAAGGAACACTGGTCCCGCAAAAACTCCCATATCTTGTCATTATTATTGACGAGCTCGCTGACATCATGATGACAGATGCCAAGCCCGACGTCGAAAACTGCATAGCGAGAATCGCACAGAAGGGTCGCGCGGCAGGCATACATATCATCGTGGCGACCCAGTCGCCTCGAGTCACCGTTATAACTGGCATTATCAAGGCGAACATGCCGACGAGAATTGCCCTTCAGGTTTCCCAGATAGTGGACAGCAAAGTCATTCTCGATGGGAAAGGCGCAGAAAAACTTCTCGGAAAAGGGGACATGCTGATCATACCGCCTGGCTCCTCAAACATTGAACGTCTGCAAGGAACCTGGGTCTCCGACAGGGAAATCGAAAAGATTGCCTGTTTCATTTCCGATCAGATAGGTCAGGACTTCGATGCCACGGTAATGACTACGGAAACGCCGTCTCTGACCCCGGATGGAGGAGGAGAGCCAGAAGAAGATTCCGACTTCATATTTGGCGGAACCGGGAAATTCTCAAAATATTTCATTGACGGCGACGATGAGCTCGTCAAAAGGGCGATAGAAGTCATTTTGACGGACAAAAAAGCCAGCACAAGCTACCTTCAGAGAAAGCTCAAAGTAGGCTACAACAAGGCGGCGGAGCTTATTGACGTGCTTGAAAAAAGAGGTCTTGTCGGACCGGCTGTCGGTGCAAGCGCAAAACGTGATATTCTTGTAGAAACGGACAAAGCTTTTATCCAGTCCGAAGAAGACTGATGCACTTTTTTTAGGCATGTCTCGTAATCAGCGACGCTAATATCATAATGGGGATTGCTTCCTCCGTCTTTTTTATTTTTCGAATTCTCCAATGAAGGGAAAAAGCGACACAGCAGGCGAAGACGATTGATTTTGCGAGTTTACACTTTTTCCCCTTGCAAAAAGCCTCGCCCATGATATGTTTTCGGAGTCAATTCATTAAATAATGATAAACAACGCGGAGCAGTCGCAGGCATGACAGCAAAAATGAGTTCAAGAGACAGGATTATCTCAAGTTTCAAGCATGAACGTCCGGACAGGCCGCCAATTGACACCTGGATACATCATGAAGTCGAATCAAGATTGCGGAAGCATTTCGGGACGGACGACTGGTGGCAAATCAGAGAAGAGCTAGGAATAGATCGCTGGGACGGACTGGGACCGGCAATACATGATCCTGAATTCGAGGGCAGGAAGAGAAAAAATCCGAACAATGGCAGAACTGAAGCGTGGATTGACGACTCCACCTATGAAAATGTCTGGAAAGTCCGCCACAAAATCGGAGACGATGGTCGTTATGAGCAATGGATTTCCGGACCTTTGGAGGCGGCTGAAAATCCCGAGGATCTGGACAAGCTTTTCCGCTGGCCGGATAAGTCAATGATCAGAGATCCGGAGAATTACTCAAAAAGGGTCGCCCAGCTCAAAAGCGAGGACAAGTTTGTCACCGGGAGTATCCCGAATCCATTCAAGGCGCACTGGGAGATGCGAGGATTTGAAAATGGTCTCATGGACTATGCGGGAAATCCCGAGCTTCTGAATGCCAGCTATGACAAGCTTTACGAGGTATATGGAGAAATGGTGAAGCGCATGGCGGCGGCGGATCTTGACATGGTCTGCATCGTTGGCGACTTCGCGATGCAGGACAGGATGATGATACAGCCGGACTCGTGGATAGAGTTCGACAAGCCGCGCCTGGCAAAAATGATTTCAGATGCGCGACAGATAAAAAAGGACATCTGGTTTTTCATACACAGCGACGGGAATATCATGGACGTGATGGATCATATCGTCGAAATAGGCTTCGACGTTGTCAACCCCATACAGCCGGAATGCATGGATCCTTCGGAAGTGAAGAGGCGCTGGGGAAAAAGGATCACACTGCATGGCGGCATCAGCCTTCAGAAGACCCTGCCGTTCGGAAATCCTGGCGATGTGAAAAAGGAGGTCGAGGATCTGATCAATTCCTGCGGGCGCGACGGAGGACTGGTTGTTTTTCCGTCGAATGTCCTCCAGCCCGACACCAGCACGGAAAACATTTTGACGCTCTTTTCGACGGCAAAGAATTTCCGCTACTGAACAGCGCCTGTGAGAAGTACGGATTCAGTAAACGAACGGAGTTTACTGAATACGTACAAGGGATCTTCTCCTTTGCGCAAGGATGAGTAGCTTCGATGGAGCTATTTTGGAATTCCGTTGAAGCTCTGGTAATTCTCTGTTCCTGTCGTTTTCGACATCAGGACTGGCAATTTCATGCTCTCGACATGGCAGTCTCCAAAAATGAAATTCGAGGAGCCTCCCAGATGTCCTTTGCCTGCGAATGGAAGCCGTATATCCATGTTCCAAGGCAAATTTGTCGTTCCAGCCTTGTATTCGAACGCGATCGCATGAGTCGAGCCGGGATACCACTCCGTCGCGTTGCCACCAAAGTCGGCATCCGCATACCAATATCTTTTTTCATTTAGATTCTTTA
>DYRX01000089.1 GCA_020718525.1 Victivallis vadensis | reverse complement strand
TCAAAATTATTTTGCTTTTTTTTTCGCCTGGCTCGACCTTTTCGAGCAGGCTCTATTTAGGTGTCAAAACAGGATCCACGTGAGGACGCTTAGAATTGCCCCGCCGCCGTAAGCTAGGTATGTGGCGGAAAGCACAGGCATGCGCCTTAGCCGGAAATTTCCTGAAATCGCCTGGAGCGCAATGAGAATAGCGCAGGTGGCAAAGAGAACAGCGATGTCCGTAGAGGTTTCCTCGTGGATCATGTTTTTCCAGATAGCCAGGGCGACCAGTGCTGAAATCGAATAAAGGAAGAGCAGGAAAAATGGGTGGAAGTCCCTTTCTGCGGGGTTTGCCAGTTCGGAGCATGAGACTGAGAGAGAAACGAGGATGAATCCGGCAAAAAACAGCCAGTGTCCGAATTTGTCGTCGAAAAAGATCATGCTTGCCCTGAGGGACTGAGGCACATTTTCTGGAACGCGCATTAGGATTGCGTTGAAGGGATCGTGCATTCCAAATCCGCATCCGAGGGCAAAGGTGCCGATGACGAAGGTGATTAGAATCCATGGCCGCTGGAAGCCCTGATAGGCATTTATGATGAGGACAAGGCAGATCAGAGACAGCGGGACAAAAAAGAGCATGGGCAAGAGATCTGTCACTTTCATGAGATCAATGGCGGTCGCCTTCAAAATTCCGAATGGGAATTTTCTGTTGATTCCCGCCGCGATGCATAGCAGGCATAGAAGTGAAATCATTGCGGACACGGTTCTCCGCGGATCGCTTTTGCCGCAACTTAAAAAAATCTCGGTCTTCATTTGGACAGCTCCGTCTGAGGATGTGCTTTGGCGTCCGCCGTGGCCCGTGCAGGCAGTTTTTGAAGGACCAGAAATATTCCGCCGCAAAGATTGAAGAAAAGCACGAGCATTGTGAAAAGAATGGGGATTGCAGCCGACTGTTCGCCAATTCCTATTGCGCTGAAAAGAGTTTTCATTACAATATCCCTGGTTCCCACGCCGGATGGTGTGATAGGTATTGTTCCCGCCGCGTTTCCTAGAGACGCGGCAAGTAGAAAGTACGGGAATTCAATTTTTTCAACTCCCACCCCTTTTGCCAGGCAAATAGTGGCAAAGACCAGATTGAGATGTACGAGCAGAAGGCTGATCAGGAGGGCAGAGAAAAGAATTCCGGGACGCGATTTGAATGCGTCAATCGCGTCTGTAAGCTTTGAAATTCCGCCTTTGCTTTTTTTGTCGGCAAATTCAATCAGGTGGGAAATCCCTGGTATGCTCTGGATTGAGCGGTGAAAGAAAAGTGCGGCGGCAGATGCGATTCCGAGACCAGAGCCTGCGACGAGCACCCATACGACAAGTTCTGCGGCAATTCCAAGCTTCGAAAGGGAGCCCATGCAGAACAAGACAGCAATGAATGCCAGAGAAAAAAGTCCGAGCATCCCCATGAGACGGTCAATCAGTATGGTGAAGACAGCCTTCACTTTTTCTCCTTTCTCCCTTCCTGCCGCAAGAATAGCGGCTTTCGGCAAGTCTCCTCCGATCGCCCCCCCGGGGATGATCAGTGAAAGAAAATTGCCTATCATCAGCAGAGAGAAAGATTCGTAGAAGGGGATCCTCATCCCCTGTGCGGCAAGGAGAATCTTGAATCGTAGCGCACCCGCAAGCTGAACCAGAAGATAGATAAGCGCCGCAAGCGCCAGCCAGGCTCCGTCAATGCGTCTGAAAGAATCGCCTATTCCATTGCCGTACTTGGAAATCATCCAGGCAATTATGCCGACGGCGATCGAGAATTTCGCAATATGGAGCAGGGTTCGGAGGATTTTTCCTGCAAAAGTGGACGGTGGAATTTCCATCTTCAGTTTGGAGGATATCCGTCGGGGTGTTTCTTGAGCCATTCCCAGGCGGAGCTGATTATCGCGGCGACGCTTTCGTGCTTGGGCTTCCAGCCAAGCTCCATTGCCGCGTGGGTTGATCTCGCTATGAGCTTCGGCGGATCTCCGGGGCGTCTGGGGACTATTTCCGCAGGAATCGAGTGTCCGGTCACCTTTCTGGCGACATCGAGAATCTGCATCACGCTGTATCCTGAGCCGGTTCCGAGATTGAAATGGCCGGACTTGCCTGATCTGAGCGCAAGTTCATGAGCCTGAGCCAGATCCAGAATATGTATGTAGTCTCTTATACAGGTGCCGTCGGGAGTATCGTAGTCGTTTCCGAAGACCTTTATGCTCTTTGCTTTTCCCTGGGCGACTTTCAGCACAAGCGGAATCAGGTGCGTCTCGGGATTGTGGTCCTCTCCGAATGACTGGGTTGCTCCGGACGCATTGAAATAGCGCAGAGAGACAAATTCAAGACCATGTATTTTGCGGTACCATTCGAGGGCCTTTTCGAACATGAGCTTGGATTCTCCATACGGACTTACAGGATTGGTCTTTTCGTTCTCCGTGATCGGAAGATGCTGTGGCTCGCCGTAGACGGCGCATGTGCTTGAAAAGACAAAACGCTTCACTCCGCCCGCGACCGCCGCGTCGAGCAAGTTTATGCCTGCGCCTAGATTGTTAAGAAAATATTTCCCCGGATTCGTCATTGACTCCCCTACCAGGGAGAAAGCGGCGAAATGCATGACGCCATCGAAGGATTTCCCCTTCAGCGCGCCGAAAGTGCCTTCTCTGTCCGCCAAATCGCAAAGGACAAATTCGGCTCTTCTGTCCACCGCCTGCCTGTGTCCGGTCACAAGTGAGTCAAGGACCGTCACCTCATGTCCGCAGTCAAGCAGATATTCGGAGCACGCGCTTCCAATGTAGCCGGCTCCGCCTGCCACTAGAATCTTCATCTTCAATCTCCTGTTTTGCAAGTCGTTTTTAGGCAATCTATTTCAAAGAATGAGCCGGTGGCACACGAACGCCTCCGCCGCCTTTACCGATATTTCATGACCTCTCACTCTTGCGAGATATTCCATATTTTCTATACTGCAGTGGTGCGGCGAATGTCTGAGCTGGGAAGCATGCAGTTTGAGCGCCGAGAGCTTGGTTTCCAGAAAATCACTGATGTCAACGTAGAAATTGGGATGGAACTTGTCGTAGTCAACATTCCAGAAAAGCGTCTGATTGTCGTAGCCTAGAACTATTTTTGGAAATGACTTGACGCTCGGATCATGCGGCCTGCAGGCAGTGAAGCCCGCCTTGAATGTGGCGACATGATCCTGATTGTAGGATATCGCAGGCAGGGCGACCATGCTTGGGCGAATCTTGTCGAGCGCGACGGAGCTTTCCCTTTCTATCACGGCGATGAGATCCCTTTGCGCGATTCTGTCCAGCCTCAGGTGGGTCTCGGCATCCTTGAAGACAATATCGTAGCCGTCTATTCCAAGATATTCAGCGACCCGCGCGAATTCCTCCGCCCGTTTCTCTCCGGGAACTGCCTCGCTTTTTCCGTCGTAGAGCTTGAGATCCCCAACGCTCATCACCATGACGAAAACCTCTCCCCCGAGCTTTTTAATTTTGGCGATGGTGCCGGCACAGCCGAAGGATTCGTCGTCGGCATGAGGGGATATGACCAGCAGTCTTTGCGAGGAGAGAAATTCGTCCGACATGTAGCGAGGTTCATTCATGGGCATTTCTCCTGTTTTAAAATTTCAGTTCCAGCGGCAGGATTGACCTTCGCGTCTTTCATCGCAGAATCACTCCTTCCACAACTTGTCTCTTTTGAATATCTTCTGCGGATATCCGCAGGCAAAATGTCAATATCTACGCCCAAAGAGCATAGCATTAAATTCTGAAAATTAAATATGCCCCCTTCATTTCTCCTGGTAACCTAGCCCTGAATAGCGCATAATCACGTCCCGCAACGGAGAATTTTTATGTTTGAGCGCCGTATAGAAGCAGACCCTCGCCTTGCTTGGATTTCCGTCCTTCATGTATTTCATCCCAATCATGAAGAAGAAAAGCGCCTCGTCCTCGTAGGGAATTCTGTTTGCGATTGCCCGCAAGTCGTCGGGCGTCACTTTGTCCAGCCACATGCTTGCTATTGCCGAGACAAGCTTGTTTCCCGATTTCGCGCTGTTTGCCGCCAGTGTTTCCGCCGTTTCCCTCCAACCGTGTGCTCCAAGTTTCCAGCATACGAATACTTTCCAAAATTCGGGAAATCTTTTCGGCGGAGTCAGCATGGAAAGGAGTTCTTTTTCCCTGCCCTGCGCCAGAAGATAGATCTGATAATGATCTCTGATTTCACCCTGCAGACCTTCGGAAAAGTCGTCGTCCGAAATCCCCCCGAAAATCATTTTGTTTTTGATTTGAAGCTCCCTGTATTTGCCTTTAAGTGCAGGATCCTCCTGAATCTCCTTCAGGCATTTGTCCGCCATCTGCTTTGAGCCGGCAGTTTGCCAAAGCGGAAGAAGCTCTAGAGCGATCTGGGATTTGGAAACCTTCTTGTCAAGCAAATAGGAGTGATAGGTGCGGATGCCGTCCTCCGATCCGCTTGAGTAGATTTCAGCGGACGCCAACTTCTTTCTGAGCTCCCGGCTGTCGCTTATCTGAAGGCTTTTCCTGTAGGCGTTCACGGCGGCATTCCAGTCGCGCTGACGGGCGCAGGAATCTCCAAGCTCCTCCCACGCTTCCGGAAAAATCGGCTTCTTTCTCACGGTCGATTCAAAATAGTCCCTTGAAACAGGCGACTCCCTTATGCATAGACCATAGAGATACTCGGAAACCGCGTCCTTTTTAGACTGGCACAGCTCGTCGAACGCCTGGGTTTTGATCTCAGACAGACCATTCGAGTCCAGCTCCGCCATGAGCTCCTTCATCTTGCTGAAATCGCCGGAGCCCTTCTGGATCATTGCAGAGGCTTCCTTCTTGAGCTTTTCGCTGAGTCCGGCTTGGCAGAGAAGCCGGAGGTAGTCGAGGGACGCCTCCGGAGCGATAGAGCCGGAATCGAGCGCCTCGATGATGGGAACGGCATCCTCCTTTTTGCCACTTTTCAGAATGATCTCGGCAAGCATGATTCTCAGAGATGTCTTGGCCGCCTCGTTGTTCAGGCAGACAATCGCATCTTCAATCAGACCTTTTCTCTCTTCCGGCTTCTGCAGGAGGCGCAATGTTTTTTTAAAGGCTTCCAGACTCTGAAATTTTTTTCCGCCATACTGGTAAAGCGATATTGCCTCTTTCGGATCGTTTTTCTCGCAGAGCCCGCCGTAGGCAAGAATTTGCTTCAGGGACAAATCCTGCTTTTGGGATTTTCTGAAGAATTCCAACGCAATCTGCGGCTTGTTTGCGGCAAGCATGTGCTGGGCGAGAACCGGATGCCCAGGCGCAAAATCTGGGAACTTTTCGATAAGTTCAATGGCGAACGGCTCTGATTCAGCGGTCTTTGCGTCAGAGTCGAGAACTTCAATCATGAGTGACAAAGTCGCAGGATCACTCCCAAATATTTTCTTCTGCTCCTGGAGAGCGGCAAGCGCGGCATCCTTTTTTCCAAGCGAATATAAGACCTTCGCGAGCGAAATGCGCAGTCCGGGAACTTGGGCGTTTTTACTCGTCAATTCCTCAAAAAGCGGTAATGCTTCGGAATATTTTTTGTCCTCAATCAACTGATTTGCCTTTTCGAACTGACGATGAAAGATCTCGTCTGGATCCGCCTTGGGCTCTTCGGCTTTTGCGCTGTCCGATCCGGTTTTTTCCGTCGCCGCTTCAGGGGATTTTGTCTCTTTGGGGGGCGGCGCAGTCTCCTGTTTTTTTCCCTCCGAAGAAGGACTGAGAACCGAGAGAAATATAAATAGCCCGAGTATTGACAGGAGTAGTACGGCTCCAAGCCCGGCACTGGCAATCAGGAGAGTCTTCCTGCTTTTACCCTGCTTGAAATAAGAATCCCAGTTTTCACGCGGCACGGAATGCGGAGAGTTCGGGTCGGAGGATCTTTCTTTGTCGGAGCTGGAAGAAACCCCTTCGAGAAGCATTTTCTCGAGCATTTCCACGGAACTGTCCCTGGAATCCTTCTCGGCTCCCTTTCTCTTGACATTTTTATGCGGTGCAGAATCAAGGTCGTCGAAGGAAAAGTCCTGCTTTGATTTTCCCGCACCCAGGACGGGAATGTCGTCAAAGGAGAAGTCGTCCTTCCCCTTCTGAGCTCCATCTACCTTTTTATCTCCCTTTTGCGCCATTCCTGCTGTCTTCAAATTTTTGCCCGTTTTTCAGTGTCCGGCAAGGTCTCTATGCCGCGATCCGCCCCCTGGCGAAAGCTTCGCTCCCGCAGAGCCTTCGTGCAAATGTCAAGCGTCCGGCAAAAAATATATCGCTGTTTTTTTGGCGCAACGTCTTGAATTTAAGGCATAAGCGATGCAAATTCATCGAGTCGTAAATATATGGACAGTCCTTTATTATGCAATATATCATGGAGAGAAAAATGACCAAAAGAGATTTCGTCGTCAAAATCGCAAAGGAAGTCGGATTGACCCAGAACCAGGTGGGGGTTGTCATCCAGAAGAACCTCGACTACATTTCGAACGAGCTTGCGGAAGGCAAGACCATAGAGCTGAGAAACTTCGGAGTCTTTGAAGTCAAGACGAGGAAGAGCAGAGTCGGACGCAACCCGAGAACGCCTGAAGATGAAGTTGTCATTCCTGAACGCGCGGTGGTCAAATTCCGCGCAGGCAAGGAGCTAAAGGCCAGGGTTGAGAGCTTCGGCTCGAAAAAGAAATCTTCTGCTGGAAAATCTGCCAAGAAGCCTGCTAAATCAAAGCCTGCCAAGTCAAAGCCTGTAGCCGCCCCCAAAAAGGCGAGTTCCGGAAAGAAGGGCTGAAAGTGGCGTCCAGCATATCGCGCCGGATCCGCAGAAGATGAACAGCAACTACAGCGCCCCGCCCGGCATGAGCGACATAATGCCGGCAGAGATGGCTTCCTGGCACAAAATCGAAGACTTGGCCAGGAGCCTTTTCCCGCTCTACGGTTTTTCCGAAGCCAGGACACCTCTGCTCGAATACCTTGAAGTCTTTTCCCATGGACTCGGAACCGAGACCGATGTCGTTCAGAAAGAGATGTACAAGCTAGTTGACAGGGGCGGAAGAACCTTGGCGTTGCGGCCGGAAGGCACCGCAGGCATGATTCGAGCCCTCTCCGAAACAGACATTTCGCCGGTCAACGAGAAGAGAGTCTATTACATCGGTCCGATGTTCAGAGGAGAACGGCCAGCCGCCGGAAGAAGGCGCCAGTTTCATCAGGTCGGTGTCGAAAACGCCGGAAGGGTACATCCCGAGCTGGATGCCGAATGCATCCTCATGCTCATGGATTTCGTTTCAAGAGCCGGAATCGAGGGGCACTCTTTGCTTGTCAACACAAGATCAAACAGGGAGGACAGAAAGCCTGCCGAGGAATTTCTGAAAAAGCATTTTGCTGACAAACTCCCCTCGCTCTGCGAAGACTGCCGTGCAAGATTCGAGAAAAACATCTGGAGAATTCTGGACTGCAAAAATCCTGAATGCGCGAAGCTGATCTCCGACCTGCCGGATCTTATCTCATACTTTGGAGCGCCAAGCAGGGAATACTTCGAAAAAGTCTGCATCCTCCTCGAAAAATTAAAGGTGCCTTTCAAAGTCGATCCGAGGCTGGTAAGGGGTTTGGACTACTACGAGCACACAGTTTTTGAACTTACTCACCCGGGACTGGGCGGCCAAAACGCAATCGCTGGCGGCGGCAGATACAGGCTCGTTCCTCCAGGGACAAACAAGGAAATCCCGGGAATAGGTTTCGCCGCAGGCCTTGAAAGACTGATAATGTCCATGAAGGGGGAAGAGCTGGCGAAGCCGGCACCAATTGATGCATATATAGTTCCTCTTTGCCAGGATGCCGTTGAAAAATGCCTCGTCATCGCCGACGAGCTGAGAAAGTCCGGATTTGGCGCAGTCTCCGAATGCGAATGCAAAAGCATGAAGTCCGCTCTGCGCGGCGCAAACAGGATATCTGCGAAATTCGCAGTCATCTTGGGCGAAAACGAGCTTGCCAAGTCAGAGGTCCTATGCAAAAACATGTCGGACGGTTCGCAGTCGGGAGTATCTTTAGTCAATATTTGTCAACATATCAAGGAACAACTGAAAGGTAGCGCATGAAAAGAATCTGCATTTTTCTGTCGCTGACGGCTCTCGTGCCAATTTTGAACGGCTGTATTCAGACCAAGCATGAGGTGGATGTCAAGCCGATCGAGGTCAAGCCCATGCACATCACGATAGACCTGAACATCAAGATTCAGGAGGAGCTCAAGGAGAAGTTTGCCAAGAGCGACAAGATCGCCGAGGAGATTTCCGATGAGGAAGCCGCCCGCGCTCTCGACCAGTATCTAAGCGAAACAGGAAAGGAACAGCAATGAAGACACTTTTAAGACTCCTCTCGGTGGTGCTCATATTCGCCGGTGCTTTTGCAGTGAATGCAGAAATGTCCTCCAAGGAGCGCATCGCAATCGTGAAGGCCCTCAAGCTCAAAGGAATCGTCGGCGAAAACAACAAGGGGCTTCTCGAATTCAAAAGCACTGACCGCAAGGCCGCCGCCGTCGTGGATGAGGAAAACGCCTCCAGACTCAAGGCCTACAAGGAAATCGCTGACAAGACCGGTGCTTCGCTGGATGCTGTCGGAGCCCAGAGAGCGAAGCAGATCGCTCAGGAAGATCCGTCTGGCGTCTGGCTACAGTCCAGCGACGGAAGCTGGAAGAAAAAATGACGCTTCGTTTCCAATAAGGACGGAATGACATGTTCCTGATGATAGACAACTACGATTCGTTCACATACAATGTCGTCCAGTACTTGTGCGAACTCGGAAGACCTCCGTCTGTCTTCAGGAACAATGAGATAAGCGAAGAGGAAATCCGCGGACTTCCCATTCAGGCGCTGGTCGTTTCTCCTGGTCCCTGCACTCCCCGCGAGGCTGGCGTGTCCTGCCGCGCCATAGCCTTTTGCGCCGAGAAGAAAATCCCAGTTTTGGGCATATGCCTTGGTCATCAGTGCATCGGCGAGGTTTTCGGCGGTAAAATTGTCCATGCTCCCTCCCTGATGCATGGAAAGGTCTCGAAGATCTTTCACAACAGCGCCGGGCTTTTCGAGGGGATCCCTGATGGATTTTCAGCAACCAGATATCATTCCCTCGTGATTGAAAAATCTTCATGTCCTCCTGTGCTCGATCGGGTCGCGCACTCGGAGGACGGAGTCATCATGGCTGTAAAGCACAGCTCACTGCCAATATATGGTGTGCAGTTTCATCCTGAGTCAATACTAACTGAATATGGCAGAGAAATTCTTGGAAATTTTTTGAGGATTTCAGCATTGTAGTGTTCGGAATTCGTATCTTTTATGCTAGTTTAGGTTGCTTTTGAACGCTTCATTTATTTTTCATAGGTATTTATGAACGCGGAAACTTTGCGGGCAAAATACATTGAGTTCTTTGTCGGAAAAGGGCACGCTCAGATAAGGAGCGCCCCTCTGATTCCGGAGAATGACCCGACCGTTCTTTTCACGACGGCTGGGATGCATCCGCTTGTCCCCTATCTGCTCGGCGAGCCGCACCCGCTCGGAAAACGCCTGGTCAACTGCCAGAAATGTGTCAGAACCGGCGACATCGAGGAGGTCGGAGATCAGGTTCATCTGACTTTTTTCGAAATGCTCGGCAATTGGTCCCTCGGCGACTACTTTAAAAAAGAGGCCATCGAATTCAGCTTCGAATTCCTGTCCTCCGAAAAATGGCTCGGAATGCCCCTGGACAAGCTTGCAGTGACAGTTTTTGCCGGCGATGCGGACGCTCCATTCGATGAAGAAGCCTACCAAATATGGAAAAAACTCGGCATATCCGAGGACAGAATTGCTAAAAGACCAAAAAAAGACAACTGGTGGGGGCCGGCAGGCCGCACTGGTCCATGCGGTCCGGACAGCGAAATGTTTTATTGGACTGGAGACTTGCCCGCTCCTGCGCTATTCGACCCCGACGATAGGCGCTGGGTCGAAATTTGGAACGATGTCTTCATGCAGTACGGCAAAAAGGAGGACGGATCTTTCGAACGTCTGGCAAGGGTCAACGTTGATACAGGAATGGGGCTGGAAAGAGTCCTCTGCATCTTGCAGGGAAAAACAAACTGCTACGACACCGAGCTTTTCATCCCCGCAATGGACAAGATAAAGGAACTCTCTGGAATTTCCTCCCTTCTTTCACCTGAGCATGTGAAGTCGAGCAGAATCGTTGCCGATCACATCCGCGCGGCGACCTTCATCATGGCCGATGGAGTTGTTCCGGGAAACATTGATCAGCCCTATGTACTGCGGCGCCTCATCAGACGCGCCATAAGAGAAGCCGTCAAAATGGGCATCAAATCCTCTTTCTGCCCGACCATAGCCTCGGAATTCATCAGAATCTATGCGGGCTCATATCCGGAAATTGCCTCGTCCAAGGACAGGATTCTCGCAGAATTTGAGAAGGAGGAGGGGGCATTCACCAGGACAATCGAAAAAGGCATGCGGGAATTCGATAAATTCATTTCAAAAGCCAAAGTAGATTCCAATTCAAGCGTAATAGACGGGAAGGATGCGTTTTATCTATACGAAACTCACGGATTTCCAATCGAACTGACTGAAGAGATCGCCCGGGAAAAAGGCTACTCCATAGACCGACCCGCGTTCGACAAGGCCTATGAACAGCATCAGGAGCTCTCAAGAAAGGGCGCCGAAAAGAAGTTCAAAGGAGGCCTGGCAGACAACTCTGAAACCGTCACAAAACTCCACACCGCCACACATCTTCTACATTCCGCCCTCCAGAAGATCCTCGGCGAACACGCAACCCAGAGAGGGGCGAACATCACCGAAGAAAGAATTCGATTCGACTTCAATCACCACGAAAAGCTTTCCAAGGAGCAAATCTTGGAAATCGAAAACATGGTCAACAGCGCTATATCTGCCGGACTCGATGTCCTTTGCGAAGAAATGCCAACGGAGGAGGCAAAAAAATCCGGGGCTCTCGGCCTCTTCGGCGACAGATACGGAGAAAAAGTAAAAGTATATACAATCCAGAATTTCAGCAGAGAGATTTGCGGAGGCCCTCATGTCGCCAACACCGCTTGTCTCGGCCGTTTCAAAATCACCAAGGAAGAAAGTTCAAGCCAAGGAGTGAGGAGGATCAAGGCGATTCTCCAATATAAATGATAATATGAGTGCGCCAAAAGTATTTCTAGCGTTCGACGACGGAGCCTGCCATATCAAGGTGAAGGGCAGAGCAAATTTCGAGTGCAGTCCACCCCTGCGCGGAATGGCTAACAATCTGGACAACAACAAGTTAAAAGCACTGTCCATTGACCTGTCCGAGTGCTCGGGCATGGACAGCACATTCATGGGCATCCTCGCAATGATCGCCCTCAAAGTCAAGCAGATCGGCATAACCGCGACCATTATGAATGCCGGCGACACCAACACTAAACTGCTGTCAGGACTGGGTTTGCAGAAGTTGTTCGCATTCGAGAACAAGATCCCATCCCAGGACTATAAATGGACGGAAGGCGCCAAATCTGCGACCAGAGTCGAAACCGCCCATACTGTTCTTGATGCCCACGAAACCCTTATGAGCATTGACGACGACAATGTGAAGCGCTTCAAAAACGTCGTGGAATTCGTCAAAAAAGACATTGATTCCGAGCAGACAAAGAAATAATTACGCCATAAATTCCCGGCGGACCTTCTTTCTTCTGCTCTTTTCGTTTTTTTTCGCATTTAAATTTGAATTATTTTGCCTCCGTGCTAGATTAGCCTCGTTTATTATTCTTCTTCTTTTCATTGCGGGGTGGAGCAGAGGTAGCTCGTCAGGCTCATAACCTGAAGGCCGTTGGTTCGATTCCAACCCCCGCTACCATTCGACTCATTAAAAAGCTACCATAGCATTTCTCTAGCTTTTTAATGAGTCGAATGGGGGTGAGCGAGCTTTGTGAGTCGAACCCCAGCTTTTTAATTCGCTCATGGCAGGCCATTCGACTTGGAAAGAAGAATGTGTATTCCAAAATTTGAATAAATGTATACTAAAATTAGGTATCCCCCATTGCCGTATTACGTTTACATCTTGAAATGCTTCGACAATTCATTATATGTCGGCTTTAGTGAAGACTTAAATCAGCGGGTAATGGACCACAACTCCGGAAAAGGTGCTGTCTATACTTCCTGCCGTCGGCCAGTGGAATTGGTTTATCATGAGATCTTTGAATTGAAGGAAAAAGCCATAAAACGTGAAGCCCAGCTCAAAAAATGGTCCCATTCAAAAAAACAATCCTTGATTGACGGCAATCTAAAGAATTTGAAAAAACTCTCCAGATGCCATTCTCAGCGCGGCAAATCATGACTTGTCTAGAAATTTCCCTGATTCACACAGATTTCATCCATGTTTCTTCATTCCTTGCCTGTTTCCCCATTTGGGATTGGCGCTAGACCCAGCTCCTTTAAAAACTCGTTATGCTTACGGGTCGCAGACTGGATTTCTTTCTCGATTTGCACCAAGTCTTTGTGGGTTGCCGCTATGTCAATCTCCTCCTCCGCCTGCGCCGTGCTGATGTAGCGCGAGATGTTCAGGTTATAACCCTCTTCGGCTATCCTCTTCATCGAGACTCGCTTGGAATAACGATCCTCCTCCTTGCGAAGTCGGTAGATATCTATGATCTTTTTGATATGCTCTTCAGTAAGTTGATTCTGGCGCTTGCCTTTCACAAAATGCTCTGCGGCGTTGATGAACAGGACATCGTCCGGCTTCTTGCATTTCTTCAGCACCAGAATACATACCGGAATGCCCGTGGAATAAAACAGATTTGCCGGCAAGCCAATGACCGTGTCAATGTGACCGTCATTCAGTAGTTTTGTGCGGATGCGTTCCTCCACGCCGCCGCGGAACAGCACACCATGTGGCAGGATGATGGCCATCACGCCTTCGTCCTTGAGGTAATGGAAACCATGCAGAAGAAATGCGAAATCAGCAGCAGATTTCGGAGCAAGTCCGTAGTTCTTGAAACGCATGTCCTCGCCCAGCGCCTCTGTCGGCTCCCAGCGGTAGCTGAACGGCGGATT
>DYRX01000399.1 GCA_020718525.1 Victivallis vadensis | reverse complement strand
AGGTGTTATAAACTATTTTAGGCTGCTTTGTGTTATGGCCAGTTATTGTATAGGAACTCTCTTAACTCGAGTAGGACCACAATATATTAACAAGCAACTTCACATCAAGTCTCAGCGGCATCATGTAGTGTCTGTAATCTCCATAACGGCTGCTCCCATTTGCTTTATGCAACGCCTGTAAATCGGCAATTTGCGCACATTGTACTAAATGATTTTTTTAGATGCAACAGGACCAGTTCATAGATTCTTCAAACTTGAATTGTTATCCAACGCCAGAGCGCCTGTCTACATCGAAAGCACAGGCAGGCAGAAACGCAAAGCAAGATTTTCCAACTTCAAGCTTACAATATACGCGGAAGAGTTTTTTGCAAGAAACCCTGAACTTGATGCGGGATGCAGCCCTGAAGAATTGTAAATTTTTCGTGCTATTTCGGGGTTAAATCATTTTTTTTCAAAAAAAAATCTTCTTTTTGCCGTTTTTTGCTTGAAAATATTATAAGTAATGCTACTTACAATATAGCAAAACCGCCAAAAACAACAAAACGGAGGTGCAAAATGGCGAAGACGACGGTAGGAATTCTCGAAACGAGACGGGACGCGAAGCTCAGGAAGCTTTCAAAGCTGGGTCCCGTGCTTCAGGGAAGCATCTGCCGCATCGGCGTGAAATGCGGGAATCCTTCCTGCAGATGCGCCGGTGGCGAGAAGCACGCGTCGAACGTGCTTACCCGCAAGGAACGCGGAAAAACAAAGTCCGTGTATGTGCCTTCCGGCATGCTGGAGGAAGCGAAGAAATGGACGGGAGAATTCAGGAAAGCCAAAAAACTGCTGAAGGAGATTTCGGACATGGGCGAGAAAATCATGAGGATGCACGTGGCCACGGAAAGGGCGAAAAAAAGAAACCTGGAAGGAGACCGCAGGAAAGACCGGCGGAAATAAACGACGCCGACAATCTTAAGATAACGATAGAGCATTTTTTCGGAAGGCACATCTCCACGTGGATGATGCAGTTGCACGATCCAGGAAAGAAAGATCAGTGCCGATACACTTTGGAGCAACTTCTGTGGCTCGCCTTGCTCATGTTCATTTTCAGACTGCGCTCGCGCAGACAGCTTCTTGCGGAGAGCGGAACGGCCTGCTTTCTCTCGAATCTCCTCGATCTTTCGGGCACCCTCGAAGAGTTCGTTGCGCATCCGGACACCATGAACTATTCCATGGAGCGGCTCCATCCTTGCGAAACGGAGAAGCTTAAGGTCAAGATGGTCAAGAAACTCATCGTGAACAGAAGACTGGACGCCTTCAGGCTTTTCGGCCTCTACATGGTGGCCGTGGACGCGGCGGGACTTTTCTCGTTCTCCAGCCGGCACTGCGAACACTGTCTGGAAGCCAAGAACAGCAATGGGACGACGACATTCAGCCACAAGATATTGGAGGCCAAACTGGTCACGGAAAAAGGACTGGCCTTTTCGATATGCAGCGAACCCATCGAGAACGAGAACGGCTGCTACGAGAAGCAGGACTGTGAACTCAAGGCTTTCTACAGGATGGAGAAACGCTTGAAGCGTCAGTTCCCGCGCACGAAACTGTGCCTGCTTATGGACGGTCTCTACGCATGCTCGGAACTGTTCGCCATATGCCGGAGAAACGGATGGGAATATATAGTGGTCTTCAAGGAGGGACGCATTCCCACGCTCTACGCGGAAGCGGAGAGAATGATAAAAAAACTTCCTGAAAACTCGCTTGTGTCGCCGTCGGAAAATGGCGTCGAACAACGCTTCGCATGGGTCAACGGCCTTCGCTACGGCGGGGATTATGTCCATGCCGTTTTCTGTGACGACGTCGCGGACGACGGCGAAATCACCCGCTGGCGCTGGCTGTCGAGCATGCGGGCAAACAAGGGAAACGTGGAAGAAATATGCAACAAAGGAGGAAGACAACGCTGGAAAATCGAAAATCAAGGATTCAATGATCAGAAACGGCAGGAATACGAACTCGAACATCTCTACGGCGAGACGCCCAACGCCTGGAAAAACTATTATCAGCTTCTGCAGATCGCGCACATGATCGTGCAGCTGATGACGCACGGCGATCTCTGCGCGAAACAGCAGAGGCTGGCTTCCGGCGATCCGAGGAGGACGCCGCTTTCCTTTCTCGGCTACTACAAATCCGTCAGGAATTTCATAAGACGGCTCCGCGAATCTTTCAGAAACGCATGCTTCAGCCGTGGATGCTCGGAAATCGCGGGCAAAATTCAGATAAGGCTCGACACGGGGTGACCGTCCGCCGGACGGGATATTCGAGTTCGTAGTGCCGGAAAACCAGAAAACGAACAACACGGCCAGTGCCGTGCTTCCGAACGCGTCCTCTCATCGTCTAAATTCCCAATGATATTTTTTTTATACTCCTTTCTTTTTCCCATTCTTTATCGCTGCCCATCAGGGTGTCGAGCTTGCAATTTGGTAAATCCATTGTATAATTCACAGTGAGATTTATTCTCATAGATTGGGTTCCTTTTGGTTTTTTGTTACAACTTTAAATTGAACCCAATCTTTTTTATTTTCAAAGCCTAAAAGAGGCTTAGGTCAGTTGTTTGGGACACTACTAAATTATTGCCGCACTCCAAAGATTTGCCTGGCAAATCAAAACTTTTGAAAGCGAAGCTCAGGGTTATGTTAAGTAAAATTGGAATTCAATGCTACAATTTACCCTGAAAAACTCTGTGAACTCAACATAACGGCCAGCTTAACATAATCCCTGATCCGTGGAAAATCTTCA
>DYRX01000088.1 GCA_020718525.1 Victivallis vadensis | reverse complement strand
CGGATCCGCCATGATCGCGTATGCCGCCTCAGGCTTGAAATCTTTGACCAAGGTTTCGAGCTCCTCCTCGACTATCGCCTGAATCGGCTCCTGTATCGTAAGATAGACATCATTGCCGTTCCTCTCCTGGTTCATCTGCTTTTTGCCGTATGCGAACGGAACGCCTTTTCTGTCTCTTTCATAGACGCTTTTCGCCTTGGTAGGCGTCAGGGATTCGTTGAACGCCTTTTCAATGCCATTGATGGGTTTTGCAAATTCGTCAGTGCTGTTTGTGAGTCCCACGACATTTGACAGGAGCTCGCCCTTCGGGTAGAATCTTTTTGTCTTCTCCTCGAGAAATATCCCTTTGAGCTTGTTTTTTGCAATCACCTGTTCGACAGCCTTCGCGGTGTCGAGGGTCAGCTCTTTTCTTACCGCCTTGTATCTGATGTCCCTGTCCCCCCGCTTTTTTGTCGCAAGCGCCTCGAAAATCTCTGATTTCGGCATCCTTAGACATTTCGAAAGCAGTTCAGCGGCTTTCGCACAGGCCTTGTCGTCGCCTGTCATCTTCGGATCCGCCATCACATCGGCGCATGGGATGTTCCCGACAATGAGATTGCCATTGTAGTCGTAGATTCTGCCCCGCTCGCCTTTTTTGCTGGCAACAGTTGTATAGACCCTTCTTGCCTTTGATATAAGTTCCTTGTTTCTAACAATTTGGACATAATAGAGCCTTGAGCCAACCGCAATCAGGAAGGTGACCGCGAAAGCTACGCAGACCGCAATTCTGATGATGAAACTCAGACGCGCCATATTGGAAAAATCTCCTTTGCATTGAAACAATACGCCATTTTCATCGCGTGGAACGCGGCTAACGGCGAGATTAAAACCGACTAGTAGCTTGAACATCAATCTTCACAATTTCAAGCATGTTTGCCATGAAACTGTCAAGTTTTTCGGGCAAATGCAAAACAAGTGCGCCGTAAAAATTAGGCATAACTCAGAGGCTTGTCTTGATCACTGTCGCCTCTTCAGCCCCTGACAATTCCAGAGTGTATGTTCCGAAATTCGCCGGAACGAGGGCAGTCCTGCCGCGTGGAATCTCTGTGCGCGTCCTCTTGTCCGGGTTGCGCACCACGATCGAGTCGCTAATGGCGGTCAGCAGATGGAAGCTCGATCCGTCTGTCTTGTCAAAATATCCGCCAACGAGTCGCAGTTCATCAACTCTGAAAAATGGACACATGTTGACAACGGGAAGTCTCCGGTTGTGGGAGGCTGAATCGGAGACGCCTGAAATTCTCGGGGTGTTCCTGTCCATGAAATTGATGCTGTTCAGCGCCTGCTCGACATGAAGCTGTCTTGGCTTTCCGTCTGAACCCAGCTTGCCCCAGTCGCTTATCCTGAATGTGGTGTTGCTGTTCTGCTGTATTTCGAGCAGAAGGTTGCCGCCGCCGATCGCATGGACTCTGCCGGCACGTATATAATATGCGTCGCCAGGAAGAGACTTGTAGACCTGAAGATAGTTTTCTATTTCGGTTGAATTGACTTTTTCTATGAACTGCATTTTTGTGCAGTTGTGCCTCAGACCCGCGATGATCTTTGCATCCGGCTTTGCCGCAATGACATACCACATTTCAGTCTTGGGCTCCGAGCCGGGATTCTTTGAGCAGTATGCTTCGTCTGGATGCACCTGTAGGGAAAGGGTTTTTCCCGCGTCAATCAGCTTTACGAGAAGAGGAAAGCGATTTGAGTTGGAGAGCTCCCCGAAAAGAACTTTGCCGTAGTGCTTGATCAGGGTTCGAATATCTGTTCCGGCAAGGGCGCCGTTTGAGACCGAGCTGACGGCGTCGTCCCTGTCTGAAATTTCCCAGGACTCTCCAACGGGGGCCTCGTGCGGCGGCAATTCTCTGCCCAGAAAGGAGCTCAACATGTCGCCGCCCCAAACCACCTCCTTGTAAATCGGGTCGAATAAGATTGGGTACAGCTCGTCTTTCTCTATCATGGCAATTCAATCCATTTTATGTTCAATATTTCTGCGGCATTCCTCAAAACTGCACAGATGCATCATTGATATCCAATCAGAATTAAGCGGATTCGTCCTGGCTCCGCTTCCGGCGAGTCCGGGTCTTCTTTGGCGGCTCAGGCGGTGGAGGAGCAGATTCAGACTTGCCCGCGGTGTCCTCCGTCTTTTCGTCAGGCAGAAATACGATTTTCTCGTCCTGAAGAGTCGCCGCTACAACATTTCCAGACCGGATTCTGCCGGCAAGAATCTCCTCTGCCATCGGATCTTCTATTTGACGCTCGATGCATCGCCTTATCGGGCGAGCTCCAAGCTCCGGCTGAAAACCCTTCTTGATTATGTGGTCAATGAGATCCTCGTCATATGTGATCGTTATTTTCTGCTCCGCCAGGCGGGATATGATCTTTTCAAGCTCCGAGGAGACTATCTTCTTGAGATCGCCAGTCTCGAGTTGTTTGAAAACGATTATTTCGTCAACCCGGTTCACAAATTCGGGACGGAAAGTCTTCTTCGCAATCTCTATGAGCTTTTCCTTGACCTTGCTCTGATTGTCGGTGTAGTCGCCTCCGCTGGATGCCGCAAAGCCTATGCCGGAGCCCTTGCGGAGCGTTTCAGCCCCGATATTGCTGGTCATTATGACAACGGTGTTTCTGAAGATGATCTTCCTGCCCAGGCTGTCGGTCAACTGCCCCTCTTCAAGAATCTGCAGAAGTATGTGCATGACATCGGGATGCGCCTTTTCGATCTCGTCGAATAGAACCACGGAATATGGGCGTCTGCGGACCTTTTCAGTCAACTGCCCGCCTTCCTCGTATCCAACATATCCGGGCGGAGAGCCGATGAGACGGCTGACGTTGAATTTCTCCATGTACTCGGACATGTCAATCTGGATGAGGGCGTCCGGATCTCCGAACATGAATTCAGCGAGGGATTTTGCAAGAAGTGTCTTTCCGACGCCAGTCGGTCCGAGAAAGATGAAGGATCCGATTGGGCGCCGGGGATCCTTGAGATCGGCTCTTGAGCGCCTGAGCGCCCTCGATATGGTTTTGATCGCCTCGTCCTGGCCGATCACTGTCTTTTCTATTTCCTGCTCCATTCTGAGGAGCCTCTGCGTTTCGCCTTCCTCCATTTGGCGGACAGGAATGCCCGTCAGCTTGGCGATCACCTCGCTTATTTCGTTGTGTCCGATCTTCGTCCTTCTGCTTTCCTGGGACACTTTCCATTCGGCGAGCTTGTTTTCAATCTCAAGTCTGGCGCGCTTCTCCTGATCGCGCGCTTTGGCGGCCTCTTCGTAGTTCTGAGCCGATATCGAATCGTTCTTTTTCTTGAGAAGGCTGTCGAGCTCTTTTTCAAGCTTGGAAAGATCCGGTCTTTCGGAGCAGTTGAGAATTCTAGCCCTGGCGCCTGCTTCGTCCATCACGTCAATTGCCTTGTCCGGAAGGAAACGCCCGCTGATGTATCTGTCGGAAAGCTTCGCCGCCGCCTTGACCGCCTCGTCGCTGTATTCGACCTTGTGATGATCCTCGTAGCGGCCTCTGAGCCCCTTGAGAATTTCGACCGTCTCCTCGACAGAGGGCGGGTTGACGATTATCGGCTGAAACCTTCTTTCAAGCGCAGTGTCTTTTTCTATATATTTCCGGTATTCGTTCATGGTGGTCGCGCCGATGCACTGGAGATCCCCTCTGGAGAGCGCGGGCTTGATGATGTTTGCGGCGTCCATCGCGCCCTCGGCTCCGCCAGCGCCGACCAGCGAATGCAGTTCGTCAACAAAGAGAATGACTTTTCCGGAGCTTCTAATCTCGTCCATGACCGCCTTGATTCTCTCTTCGAACTGTCCTCTGTATTTCGTGCCCGCGACCATGAGCGGCAAATCGAGCGCAAAAACTTTTCTCCCGGAAAGCAGTTCTGGAATTTTCTTTTCGTAAATCGCCTGTGCAAGTCCTTCGACTATTGCAGTCTTTCCGACTCCCGCCTCTCCTATGAGCACCGGATTGTTCTTCGTGCGCCTGCAAAGAACTTGAATGACACGCTCGATCTCATCCTTCCTTCCGATGACCGGATCGAGCTTTCCCTGCGCCGCCATCTCGGTCAAGTCGTGACCGAAAGCGCGCAAGGCGTTCAATGCGTCGCCCTGAGCTTGTCCAGGCGCTCCGCCGCCTTGCCCCTGCGGCGCGTCCTGGGGCATGTAATTGGGATCCAGGGACTTGATGACCTCGCTTCTGACCTTTTCCGGATCGATGTTGAGGTTTCTCATTATTCTTGCGGCGACACTTTCTCCCTCGCGCAGGAGACCGAGAAGGAGATGCTCCGTGCCGATGAAGGTGTAGTTCATGGACATCGCCTCCTTGGCGGCGAGAATGAGCACCTTTTTAAGCCTGTTTGTGAAAGGAATCGGCCCCTCCATCTTCGTGTCGGAACCGGATCCTGAATTTTTCTCGACCTCCATCCGCAGTTTTTCAATGTTCAAACCCATTGATTTCAAGACATTTACAGCCACGCCCTGATTGAGTCCGAGTATCCCCAGAAGAAGATGCTCTGTGCCGATGTAGTCGTGGTTGAATCTTTCCGCCTCCTTTTGGGAGAGGACAAGCACCTGCCTCGCTCTGGGCGTCAATTTCTTTATCTCGTTTTCGAACTCGCTGTCGTTCGGTCCGAACTGTCCATTTTTGTCCGACATTCTAGATACCTCTCTTTGTCAAATTCGCCGTGTCTTCAAGCCGCCGGCCTTCCTTTTGAAAGTCCAAGCACGTCTCTCATGTCATAGAGTCCCGGCTTGCTGGTACGCAAAAACTCCGCCGCCCTCAGAGCGCCCTTTGCAAAAGCATCCCTGCTTGAAGCCTTGTGGACGATCTCTATACGTTCTCCTTCAGTCGCAAATATGACGGTATGATCGCCGACGACATCTCCTCCTCGAACTGCGTGGATTCCGATTTCGCCGCGCGGCCGTTCGCCCGGAAGCCCGGATCTGCCGTAGACAGCCTTCTCGTCAAGATCGCATCCTCTTGCAGCAGCCACAGCCTCCGCGAGCAGAATTGCGCTTCCGCTGGGAGAATCTTTCTTTTTGGAATGATGCATCTCGACAATCTCTATGTCGTAGGAGTCTCCAAGAATCCCGGCGGTTTCGGCGCAGAGACCCGCGACAAGATTCAGCCCCACGCTCATGTTAGAAGACATCACGATTCTGCCGCCTCTGCGCGCAAGCTCCGCGATTGCCGCCTTCTGCGCCTTCTCAATTGCCGTCCCTCCGATCACAATGCCGAGTCCGGCTGAAACAGCAAGCTCGGCATTCGCAAGCGGATTTCCAGTGCTGAAATCTATGACCACCTCCGCATTCGCAAGAAGTGGAGCAAGTTCGGGCGATATCTTGACTCCAGACGTGCCAGATCCCGCGACAAGACCGGCATCCTGCTCTAAAAATGGACTGCCTGAAATCTCTGTTGCTCCCGTCAGGAGATATTTTCCGGCAGAATCCATAGCAAGAGAAACAAGCCTTCTGCCCATTCTGCCAGCCGCCCCAACTACTATAATCTTAGTCATCGCATCGCCTTGATTGTTGTTCATTATTTGTTGAGCCAGTTGGCTCGCAGTTAAGTTAATTCCAAAAGGAGATCAATCAAGCCCCTTCTTCCTGCCATGATGACATGAGAGAAGCTTTTCGTAGACCGAAAATGGAATTTTGAGGCCTCCGTATCCGACGCCCATTTCGATGTCCCTCATATTCGTTCCATGAAAATCGCTTCCTCCGGAAATGAGAATCCCATGTCTGGCGGCAAGATCCATGATCAGATTCTGCTGTTCATTCGTAAAAGTCGAGTAGTAGGCCTCGATGCCGTCGAGCCCCATCTTTATGAAGGACGCAAGCGTCCTTTCTATGTCCTTGATGCTCGAGTCCGCCCTGTGGAGCGGATGCGCCCAGACTGCCAGTCCGCCCGCCTCGTGTATCGCATCAATGGCGACAGAAGGCTCGGGAAGAATTCTAGGACAGTAGGCAGGCGTCCCCTTTTTTAGGCACTTGTCGAAGACATCCTGAGGATGCTTGAAATATCCCTTTGAAATCAGGATCTTCGCTATATGCGGACGTCCGGCGCTCTCGCCTTTTGCTTCCGCTTCAAGTTCTTCTATACCAATAAGATAGCCCATGGAGTTGAGCTTCTCGACAATTAGGATGTTTCTGCTGTCCCTGTTTCTGCGAATTTCGCGGAGAAGCTCGTTGAGGCGCCCGCATGTGGAGCTGACGAAAAGGCCTACGATGTGGATTGAAGTCTCGTGCGAGACGGAGACTTCGACACCGGACAGGACCGGAATCCCAAGGTGGCTGGCCTCGGCAAGAAATTCCTCGACTCCGCTGACAGTGTCATGGTCTGTGAGGGCGATCGCTTCGAGGGATTTGTCCGCCGCCATCCGGACAAGCTCCGACGGCGTAAAGGAACCGTCGGAGGCGGTGCTGTGCATGTGAAAATCAATCATCGCAAAACCTTGTTTTTATGTCTGCTTTGGCGGAAAAAGACGCGATCAGTGGTGTGAAAATATTCTTTCAGGCGCGTGGACGAGCGCCACGCCTAGCTTGTTGGCGCAGGCGATCACATCGGCGTCCTTGATCGAGCCGGGGGGCGAAATCATCGCGGTCACGCCCGCCGCCGCGGCGATCTCCACCGCGTCCGGAAACGGGAAAAATCCATCGCTGGCCATCACTGAATTCTCGATGCTCTCATCTCCGGAATACTTGTTCTTGTATTTCCATATCGCCTGCTCGACCGACCCGACGCGATCCTGCTCCCCGGTTCCGACCGAGAGAGTCTGGCCGTTCTTCACTATCACAACGCCATTCGAGCGGACGTTGATGTTGATGTACCAGGCGGCAAGAAGATCGTGGAGCTGTCCGTCGGTCGGAAAACGCTCAGAAACAACTGCGCCCAGAGACTTGCTGTCAGCTTTCGCCGGCTTGAGATCCGCTACGCTCCTGAGAGAAGTCAGGAGCGGCGTCGCGAGAACCAGCGAGCCGTCCGCCAAAGTTTTGACCGTGCTGTGAATCGGCGACTCTTCGCCGAGGTAGCGGGGAAGCAGGGACAAGTCCCCGCATCTGATTATCCTTATCTGCTTGTTGAGCTTGAACGTTCCATCCGGATCGTTGAAAACGCCCAGCGCCTCCTCGTCAAAATCCGGAGCGACAACGCATTCTACAAAACTGCCCATGATTTCCTCGGCAGTCGCCTTGTCAATCTTCACATTGAATGAGACCACACTGCCGAATGCCGCCCTCGGATCGCAGTCCCGCGCCCGGACATAGACGTCTTTGGCGTTCATGGCGTTCCTCGCGACAGCGACTCCGCTCGGGTTGACGTGCTTCATGACGGCGCAGGCCGGCAAGCTGAAATACTTCAAAATGTTGAGCGAATAGGAGATGTCCTCCAGATTTGTCTGGGAAAGACCGCTCTTGCCGCTCTTGAGGATGCGCATGTCGGCAATCGGGCATACGCAGTCGCATGGACGGTAGAACGCCGCGGTCTGGTGAGGATTCGTCCCGTAGCGCAGGTCTTCGATTTTATGGTAGCGCCGTCCGCGCAGTTCAAAGCCGCCTTCAAAGTCGCCGGTATTTTTGCTCGAATACGAGCTTCTCCCAATCTGTTCCTTTTCAGACATCTCGCATCTCCTTGCTTCTAGAGCCACTTGGCTCTCTAGTTTCATTCATGCCCTGCGAATATAGTTTAAGATTGGCTTTTTCCAAATTGTCATTCCAGATCAGGCAAGTTTCATTACTCCCTGCTTCCTTTGCGCCTTCGCGAGAGAAAATTTCATGGACTTCATCCTCGACTAAGTGGATTTGAGTAATGAACGCAGTCTCTGAACAGCTCAGCGCTTCAGAGCCAGAAGAAAATTTTTCGAGTAGATTTTTTCCAGAACCGGGTCTGGAAGATTTATGCCGCGTCCGGAATAGACTTCCGCGTCGCTCGAAAGAAATGTATTCATTTTCTTGAGTCTTTCGATTTCATATGCAAAATCCTCCTCTTTGGGCTCTCCGACGGAGTTCCCCCTGTTGTCGGTTCCGAAAAGTATTCTGTCCTGGAACTCGATGAAAAATTCTCTCCATTCGGAGTGCTTCTTGGAAAAATTGTGATACATCTCGATGCCGGGGGTGATGTCGAAGCTGACATTCGGATATTTTTGCAGGAATCTTCTGGCCCGGCCGATGTCGGCAGAAAGGAAGAAGAAATGTGCCAGGATGAATTTTAGCCTTGGATGCTTGCCGATAGCGCCTTCGGCTTCGGAATACAACTGCTCCTTGGACGCATAGCTCCCGTCCCCCCAGAACCAGCCGTGCTTGAATGCCGAGGGTGGCGCCTTGTCCTTCATCCAGAATTCCTCGGGATCGGCGACATGGAGGAGGAGAGGCAAGCCATTGTCTTCCGCAAATGAATAGAAAGGATCGAGGATTTCGGAGTCCAGCGGCAGGCCGATCTGCTTTCTGCGGCAGGGCTTGCCTTCGAGCATCTTGAAACCGTCCGCTCCCTGCTCTACAAGCTTCTTCGCCTGCTCCAGAAGATTTCCGGAGTCGAATCTGCCTCCCAGCATTTCCCTGTAGTCCAGTCCGGGGAATGCATAGCATTTTCCGGGATGCTTTCTCTTCATCTCCAAGACCAGATCGTTGGAGAAGTAGCAGTCGTCCTTGAAGTTGCAGGCTGGAATGGACACTAAGCAGACAGCGTCGAAGCCGGACTCTTTCATTACCCTGTCCAAAGTCGGGATTGCCGCAGGATCGCGGTACATGTGGACATGGCAGTCAATGATTTTCATTTCTTTGTTTCCTATATGGGGATAATTTCACTATTAAAGTATTTCAAAGAATCCGAGGTCGAGCCAGCCATCGCGGAAGCGTTCGTGGGCATCGAAGAGCACCTTGACTTTTTTGTCTTTGCCCGTAAGTCCCGCGGCGATTTCGCAAAGGCCCTTGCGTGTCCAGGACGGAATTTTGATCTCCCTGGCAATCCAAGCGTCGCCCGGAAGCCAGTTGCGGATGTCAACTCCGTCAAGAACAACTATTTCCTCGCGGTCGTCCTGTCTGAAGCGGACTGAGAAATCATATTTTCTGTAGATGGGGGCGACTCCGGTGTTTTCAATCCAGGCTTCGAAGCGGATGGCGGATCCATGAGGAGCCTGCCTGCTTACAAGCGAATGCCTGAACGTGAAAATGTAGCCGAGCTTATGGCAGAAATCGGCGAGTCTTTCAATGTAGTCGTCCGGGAGCCTCGTGTATTTCGGCATGAAATATGTGCCGTGATATTTGAGACCTTGCTGAATAGTGAAGTCGAGATCGAAGCCATGCCTGCGCCAGAATGCCGGCACCCAGCATGTCTCGAAGTGGACGGGGGCTTTTTTCCAGGCTTCCCCCGCGTTTGACAGAGCGATCTGCTTCGGATAGCAGTCATACATGTGGCAATACGAAGATTCCAGCCTGACTGTTTCACTGCCAAACTGCTTGAGGTCGCCAAAGCAGTCGCATCTCCAGCCAGTTCCTTTTGCCAGATTTGCACTGAACTGATCGCCTCCGATCAGAGAGAGAAGAGGAGTATTTTTGAAAAGACGGGCATACAAATCTGCGAATTTCGCAGATTGCAGAAGCGAGCAATCCCCATCTCCCTCTCCCCATGGACCGATGTATGCAATGTCAAAAGATTCCAGACGGGGATCTGAATCATAGCGCCTTGCGAATTCCGCAAGAACTCCTCCCCAGCGGTCCAAGTACGCCTCAGAATCATATTTTGGAACAACTATTTCGGTGCTTTTTCTTGGCGATGATTCGCACGGATATTTTTTCACATACCAGCCGGGGAGCGGCGGCTGTTTTGTCGAGCCGAATGGCATGAGTCTTACCGCCAAAGTCTGACCTGACTTATGCGCCGCCTCCAATGACTTGTCAATCATTGAAAAATCGTAGACAGCCTCCTCGGGTTCGAAATCCCTCCAAAACCACCTGCAGTATGATACGGTCGAGGGCAGATAGCCGTCCACATGTCCTTTTAGTGGGCGATTTCTTGCATGCTTCTTGAAATCGAGAGGACCTGATTCGTCCCAGAACTCTCCAGGAAACAGCTCGTCTCCGTTGAAATGCTGAAACGTGCAACAGCCCTTGTGGGGATTGTCCAGAGGTAGCTTTTCCTGTGTGAACCTTGTCCTAATAACCTCTTCCATTGGAAAATCCTTTCAGTAATTTCATGATTCAGACGATGAAGGCGGCAGGATGCTTTTCCATTTATTATCATCCACCAGCTCCGAAATCATCACGCATCTTGACTGCCGCCAGGAGATTTCTGCCGCCTCGCCTATAGCCGTAGAGAGAAGACCCTCTTCGAGCGTTGAAAGAGGAGTTTTGCCTCCTTTTACCGCAGTGATGAAGCTGTCAATCAGGGACGGATCTGCTCCGCCATGCCCTCCCTCGACCTCGGGAATTTCATGGACAGTCGGAGTCGAATCCCATCGGGGAGAGACAATGATTTTTCTTTCTTTGAGGCTGAGCTCCGCGACGGCCTTGTCACCGATCACGGAGTATTTTCTGTCGTGGAGTGAGCATGAGAAACATTCCATGTGGACTGCCCTTGCGCCGCCTTCGTATTCGACCATGGCAAATCCGTTGTCGTGGACATCCTTGTCTGACATGTAGATGCAGAGATCCTTGACATATCCGTCCTCTTGTCTCGCCTCCCCCTGCCATTCCTCGCCGGCATATGGCATTGCGTCGGGGCATTTTTTCAGATAGTGGCAGGTCGAGCATCCGGGACCTGGAGAGACTCCATTTTCCAGCTCGAACGGAATGTTCTGCGGCAGGAATACGTCGGTGCCCGCGAACGCGCAGACTTTGGACGGCTTAGGAAAGCCCATGAGCCAGTTGAAAACATCGAAGTCGTGGCTTCCCTTGTGTATCCAAAGCCCGCCGGAAAGCTCGTATTTTCTGTTCCATCTCGCCATGTAGGAGCGTCCGCCGGAATAGTATTCCCTGTTTTCGATCATCAGAATTTTTCCGAGCGTTCCGGAGTCAATGATGGACTTGAGCCTGAGCAGAGTGGGATCGTGCCTCATGTTGAAGCCGATCATCGCAAGGACTCCCTTTTTCCTTGCCGCTGCAATTATCTCCCAGCAGTCCTTGGAATTTGTCGCAAGCGGCTTGTCAACAAGGACTTTCACAGATGCATCCAGAGCCGCCATGACGTGCTCTTTGTGGGTGTAGTCCGGACCTGCGACGACAATCGCGTCAGGACGCGAGATTTTAAGCATTTCGTGAATATCCGAATAGAGGGCAGGGGAGGGGCTGAGCTTCGCCGCCTGTATCTCCATTCTTTTGCGGTTGACGTCACAGAGGGCGGAAACAAAGGCGTCGTCTCTCGAGGCTATGCCCATTGCGAAGCATACGATTCCTCTTGAACCGGCGCCGACAATTCCAATTTCAAGCTTCCCGTCTTTCATTTCTCTTTACTCAACTTCCTTGCTGATATATTATTTTAGGCAATATTTTGCTGTCATTCTGGGACTGGGTGCATTTTCCAAAAGTTGAACATTATCTCACACGAAGACGCAAAGCACACGAAGTAAAGAAAAACGTTGTCCGCCTTGAAACTTTGTCCTTCCGGGACGGCGAGTTTCATTCTTCCTTTGTGCCTTTGCGCCTTTGCGAGAGAATGTTTCATGTGCTTTATCCTCGACTAATTGGAATTCCGCCCTCCGGGACTTGCAGTTTTGTCTTGAAAAATTCAAAGGACTTGTTCGCCGCCCATCCGTGTTCGCCCCTGTGCAGATCGAGGACAAGTTCCGACTCCGCGCCGGCATGCCTGTAGATCTCGGAAACTTTTTTGAAGCACTGCATTGCGCCCTCGACATTGAAGCAGGAGTCTTTTACGCCGATGTCTATGAGCAGAGGCATTGGGGCGAGCAGTCCCTGCAAGTCAGGCAGTTCGACGAGCTTGTAGAGTCCCGGTGCAACCTGCATTCCGCAATAGTTGAAATCTCTGAAGCCGATGTTTTTCCACAATTCGCTATAGCAGATGATTTCCGCCGCCTTCATGCGGGGATCGCAGAATGCCGTCCAAAGAGTCATTGTTCCGCCACCGCTCAGGCCCATGACGCCGAAATTGTCGGGCGCGACATATGGAAGGGTGGAGAGGAAATCGGTCGCCGCGAAGCCAAAACTAAGATTTATTGAAAGGGATGTCATTCCAAGCATGGTTGCGTTGAGATAGTAGAGGTTGCACCAGTCGCGCCCGCCGCCGATATTCACCCAGTTCGGCTTGGCAGTGTCGTTCAAGTCCCCAAATCCCATCCAGTCAACGGCATAGGTCACGAAGCCGTGCTTTGCCATCTCATGTCCGTATTTGTTTTTATTCGAGTCAAATTCTGCGGTCGCGTCGCTTCCCATGACCCACTCCTTGCCGCCTTTTCCGTGTCCATGCCAGCACAAAATCGCAGGATGCCTTTTGCCGGTGTCCATATTCAGCGGCCTGTTTATCTGAAGGGCAAGGGAAAGGTGCTCGCAGGGATTGATGAGCCACTTCTGCTTGAGAAGTCCGTCATGCTCCCATTCCACGACAAGCTCCGCATCCAGGGGGACGCGCTTTGGAAAGTCTCCGAGGGTCTTAAGGACGAGCTCCTTGCTTTCTTTTTTCCATTCAGGGAATTTTTTTGAGACACCTGGGACGAACGAACAGATCGGCTTCTGCTCCTGAGCCATTTTCAGGAGCATTCCGCGCGGACTGAAATTCCTCATGCAAAATCCTTTTATTTCTGCCAAGTGAAACAATGGTCTGACACAGACAGCATACCATTGTTTAATATTTGCTTCTTTCAAGGGGGGACTTGTGAAAATGCGCTTCAAAGCGGGGACTACTATAGTTTTTCAGATAAATAATTTCATTATTTTGCTGAAAAACTATCATCGGGAAGCTGAAGCTCCGCACAGCTTCTCAGTTTTTTCATGACTCTTATGACTTCCGCCGCGTCGCTCATCTAGTGTCCTGTCCCTTAAATACTAATCGTAATACACTTGAATAATAAATTATTTCCAATTACCAATGTTGTTGCACCCCTCCAGGGTGCAATTTCTTTTTTTTATTCCCTTTTCCTAGGGCGTTGCCCTAGGCTAT
>DYRX01000398.1 GCA_020718525.1 Victivallis vadensis | reverse complement strand
AAAAAACAATTTCCTATACGAGCAAGAGACCGAGCTGGTGCTCGGTGTTCCCGGGTGAAATCTTTGTGTCTCAGCAACTTTGTGCGAGGGACAAGTTCAGATGTCCGAAGTCGGGGCTAGGAGTTAGGGGTCGGTGGAGCTCTCCACCAGTCCTACTTGTCGTTCAGCGCCACTACTCCAGGAAGCTTCCTGCCTTCGAGAAATTCGAGAGATGCTCCACCTCCGGTAGATATGTGCGTCATCTTGTCGGCAAGCTTGCTCTGATTCACTGCGGCAACCGAGTCTCCTCCGCCTATCACGCTGACCGCCCCCTTTTGAGTCGCTTCAGCGACAGCCTGGCATACAGCCAAGGTGCCCTGCGCAAAATTAGGCATCTCGAAACAGCCCATAGGTCCGTTCCAGACAATGGTCTTGGCGTTCAGAATTTCGCTCGCGTAGGCCGCCGCAGTCTGGGGTCCTATGTCAAGCGCCATCCAGGTCTCTGGAATCTCATTCCCAACTGTTTTAATCGTGGCGGCGTTGTCAAATTTGTCTGCCGCAAGATTGTCTGTGGGAAGGAGGAATTTAACCTTTTTTTCAGCCGCAAGATCCATAATTTCTTTCGCAGTTGCAAGCAGTTCCAGTTCGCAGAGCGATTTGCCGACCTCATGACCTTGCGCCTTGAGAAATGTGTATGCCATGCCGCCTCCAATTAGCAAACTGTCGCATTTGCCTATCAACGATTTGAGAACGGCAAGCTTGTCGGAAACTTTTGCCCCGCCGATGATTGCAACAAAGGGCTTGACCGGGTTTTCAACAGCCTGGCCTAGATATTGAATTTCCTTCTCCATCAGAAAGCCGGAAACCGAAACTGGAATATGCTTGCAGATGAGGGCCGTCGATCCATGTGCGCGATGCGCCGAGCCGAACGCGTCGTTCACAAAAAGATCCCCAAGTTTGGCAAGCTCCTTTGCAAAGTCATCCATCTTCTTCTTGTCTTCGTCCGTCTTCGCCTTCATGTCCTCGGCCTTGTGAAAGCGGGTGTTTTCGCAGACTAGAATCTCGCCAGGCTTCAGCGATTTGGACATCGAAACAGCCTCTTCTCCAATGCAGTCAGGACAGAATTTCACGTCTTTCCCGAGAAGCTCCGCAAGACGGACCGCCGTAGGCTTCAAACTGAATTCGATCTTCGCCTCGCCATCCGGACGTCCAAGATGGCTTAGAAGCACCAAAGATGCGCCCTTCTCCAAAACATATTTAATTGTAGGCAGAGCCGCCTGTATCCTGGTGTCGTCCTTGATTTTGCCTTCCTTGATCGGAACGTTGAAATCCACTCTCATTACAATTCTTTTACCCTTGAGATCCACGTCTCTCACTGTCTTTTTGCTCAGTCCCATCTCAGTCTCCTCTGTGAAGTTGGTTGATTATGATCTTTGCTGTTTTTTGGGCGCAATCAAAGCCAAGGCATGAAACTAGCATCCATTCGCAATTTTGCCAATACTGATTTTCATTATGCATCCTGAAGCGATAGGATAAAAGAAAGGTTTTCATGAAAATTCTGAGCAATGATTGCGATACTCGGTTCCGCCGCCCGAAGAGGCGAGGAGGCCGCCAGGCTTGAGAAGGTCATATACAGGAAGCGTGTGCGGATCTGCCTGGACTGCGGCAGAAGCGCGGAATGTCCGACTCCGGGTGCGATGCCCAACTGCCTCTACGGCAATAGCACGGTGGCAAATGCACTCGTGGAACACTATTCCCTGCTTATAAAGAAGATACGCTTAAATTCAGATTTCTTGAGCCGTACAGGGAAAACTATAGACTGGTGCCGCTTTATTTTTCCAGGGATATATTTGAGATTCCTCGGATCGGGATTATATTTGCGTCAAACCTGAGGGATTTGTTCATGAAAATACTGTTTTTGTTTCTTTTTTTATTAAGCATTTCCTGCGCTACATTTGCTGAAGCGGAAAAATATCCTCTTCCATCGCCGGAAGAAGTAAAGGCGGCGACGACAAGCATCAAGGGAATTTTCAGCAACGAATACAAGAATCAGAAAAGTTCCGAGGAACGCAAGGCATTGTCAGCAAAGCTTCTTGAGCAGGCGGCGGACGCATCGAACAGCCCGGCAATGGTCTGCGCTCTCATAGCCGAGGCAGTTAAAATCGCAGGTCAAGCTGGAGATGTCGAGACTGCTGTGGAGGCGTCCCGGCTTCTCACAGAGCGTTTTGAGGGAGAAAACCTCTGTCCGGAGCGATACAAGATTTTGAAGTCTGTGGAAGCTTCAAAGGCAAAGCTGGCGCCTGAAAGCTATGCCGTCCTTGCGGAAGAATATCTTAAATTCGCAGACGAGTGCATTGCAAGCGAGGATTTTGACGATGCGCTTCAGCTCGCCAAAGATGCCGCGCTTATTTCGAAGAAGGCAAAAAATACCGGACTGGCATCAAATGCCAATGAAAAGAAGGGCGATGTGGAGGACGCAATCAGGGCTTTCAAGGAGCTTTCACCCGCAATTGACAAGCTAAAGACGGCGCCGGACGATCCTTCTGCAAATTTCGCAGTCGGAAAATATAAGTGCCTAATCAAGGGAGATTGGAACGAAGGACTCAAAATGCTCCTTAAATCTTCAAACTCCGAATACAAGACAGCCGCAGAACTTGATCTTGCCGCCAAAGACAGCCTTTCAATTCTGAAAGCCGCCGACAAATGGTGGGAGCTCGCCGAGTCAGTAAAGGACAAATTCCAGTCCGCAGGAATAAAATCCCGCGCTTCCGAACTCTACCAGAAAATTCTACCTGAGCTCAGCGGGATAGAAAAAGTGAA
>DYRX01000397.1 GCA_020718525.1 Victivallis vadensis | reverse complement strand
CTGTCTGATGTCCAATATTTGTCCTTCCAGGGCAGGCAAGTTTCATTCTTCCTTTGTGCCTTTGCGCCTTTGTGAGAGAATACTTCATGTGCTTTATCCTCAACTAATTGGAATTCCGCCCCCTGACCAGCTCTATCTACAAGTCAATCAGTTTCCCTGGGACTGCAGTTTTTCGCGGATGATTTTTGCGCGGAAGACGTCCCTTTCGGCTGAATCGAGCTCCTTGGAGGCGTATTTCTGAAGATGGGCAGGCTGGACAAGCAGGAACAATTCGTTCACCTTGTGTATGTCAACTGAGCTGAACATCCCGAGATCAACGCCGAGTCTCAGGGACGAAAGCGAATTGAGAGCCTCCTGACTGCTGATGATGTATGAATGCCGCAAGATCCCGTAGGCTCTGCCTACATTGTTGAGCAGAAATTCCCGCTTCTTCTCAAAAAGGATTTTTCTGGTGTTTTTTTCATGCGAAATAATCTGCCTGACGACTGACTCGAGCCTTTCTATTATGCGCGATTCGGCTTCGCCCAATGTGCTTTGATTGGAAATCTGGTAGAGGCTACCGAGGTTTTCCGTGCCCTCGCCAAAAATTCCCCTCGCCGCGAGACCGAGCTTCCCGATCGCCTGAAGCACGGCGTTCATCTGACCCGCCATGGAGAGGGCGGGAAGGTGAAGCATGACGGAGGCGCGCAGTCCTGTGCCGACATTTGTGGGGCAGGATGTCAGAAAGCCCAGTTCAGGGCTGAAGCAGAACTTCAAATTTTGGGACAGGCCTTTTTCCATTTCGTCGGCGGCCGCCCATACTTCGGAGAGCTGAAGCCCTGGTCTCATCGCCTGTATTCTGAGATGATCCTCCTCGTTGATCATGACGCTGTGGCTTTCGTCTTCGCTGAAAATGACCGCAGGACATGCCTTTTCCGCGAGCATTTCCCTGCTTATGAGCCTTCTCTCGAGCAAGATTTGGCTGTCAATCTTAGGGATTTCATCAATGCGTATCATAAGGGGATTTTTTATGCAGTTCGAGCATTCTACAGCCAGCTTGACCTTTTCAAAAAGGGAGGCTAGCTTCTGGCGGGAGGCGTTTATCGGAAAAGGAAAGCCGGAAACATTTCTGGCGAGGCGTATCCTCGAGCTGATCGCGATGTCGTCTTCTGGACCGCTGTCAGCGAGCCAGCTCACCCTCTGCCTCAGCATTTTGTCAACAGGCGAACTCAAGGCTGGCTTTCCTTTTCAATTGATTTTTTCAGATTGATGATTTCGTCCCGCAGGAATGCCGCCTTCTCGAATTCCTCCTTGCGCACGCAGTCCTCAAGATCCTTCTGGAGTTCCGCTATGCGTGAAATGGCGGAGAATCCGTCGCGTTCGGCATTCTCGGATCCTCCGGGCTTTTTTCCGACGTGGATTATTCCTTTGTGCATGTTCTTCAGGGCTGGCGAAAGCAGTTCTCCGTAAGTATGGTAGCAGTCTTCGCATCCCAGCCGCCCGTTTTTTGCGAAATTGTCTGAAGTCCATCCGCAGTGGGGGCATTTCATTTTCAGATCCAGGCTTGGAGCGTCGGGTATTTCCTGCGTCTCAGAATTGTCCTGATTTCCTTCTACCGCCTGGGATGCGATGTTGTAGATGAATTTCGCAAGATTCATTCCGTCAAGCGCGCCGTCGGCGTTCGATTTTTTAGCCGCGCATTCCTGGCATATGTTTATGGACTTCTTCTGCTTGTTTATGATTTCCTGTATGTGGATCGTCGCGGGATTCTTTTTGCATATTTCGCAGATCATCGAAGCTCCAGCCTATTTTGTTTTGTCGCAGAAATTCAAAATTCAGGCTTCAACTCGCCCGTCCCTCACATGCACAATTCTGTCGGCGAGCCGCGCAACGTCCTTGTCGTGCGTAACCATCAGAATCGTCTTCTTACTGTCATGCATCTTCCTGAAAATTTCAAGTATCTCGCGTCCAGTTTCTGAATCAAGGTTGCCCGTTGGTTCGTCCGCGAGGACAAGCTGTGGAGAATTTATGAAGGCTCTGGCAATTGCCGCCCTCTGCTGTTCTCCTCCTGAAAGTTCGGATGGGCGGTGCGAGATCCGGTGCGAAAGGGCGACCTGATCGAGCAAGGATTTCGCTGTTTCCCTGCACTCCGAGCTTGGACGCCGCCCCAGTATTTTTGCCGGCAAGAGGACATTCTCCAGAACTGTGAGCTCCGGCAACATGTGATAGAACTGAAAGACAAAGCCTATCTTGGAAAGTCTGAAGGAGGCGGCGTCCGACCCGAAGGAAGTGTATGGAGCGCCGTTCATGCTGAGCTCCCCTGAATCAGGCCTCTCGAGGGCGCCAATCAGACTGAGAAGCGTGGTCTTGCCGCTTCCGGACGCGCCAAGCACGGCAACCCATTCGCCGGAGCCTATCTTCATATTGACGCCGTTAAGCACCTTGACCAAACTTTTTCCAATGCGATAGGATTTGTGAAGCTCCGAGCAGTCCACAAATGCCCCTGTCGCTGTCTTGAGTTCGTTTTCATCTGCCATGACTTACGCATTCTTTCCAATTGGATTCACAAATTCTTCGGCAAGGTGCTGAAACTATCATTGGAAGAGGCTTTATTCAAACCAAATGACGAAGCATTTTTCAGCCTGCCGTACACTCGGATCCCCTTTTGCGCTCCGACTCCGAAACCCCTTTGGCTGTCTTTTCCGAGGCAGTCTGCATGGCTTTGACCTGCATGGGGCAGACTTGCTGGCATCGCGAACATACGAAGCATTTGTCCAGCTCCGGCTCCGGGAAAGGTCTCCTCCGCCAGATTGAGAGACGGACAAGGC
>DYRX01000396.1 GCA_020718525.1 Victivallis vadensis | reverse complement strand
TGCATTCATGGTTTTCCTGTCATTCAAATTTTTGCTGTAAATGGTAAATATAATCATCAAGAGCGAAAGTTCCTAACTTATTGCCAAAAATAATCAAATTAGATGAGCTGGATAATTCAAGGCCTGTTAAGCCGAAGTTCCTAGAGAAAACCAGACCCTAAATGCCAGTTTGCGCATTGATTTTACCTATGAGAAAATATTTACAGATGTTTTTATTTGGCTTTGTTTTTGTACCCATGTAAATATTTGATATATTTTCATCATAACTGTTGACATTTAATAATATTGTAATATTATGTGGGCATGTTTATAGAAAGCATAGCTAATCGAGGATCGCCACCCGCAATACTCCTGAGGGAGTCTTACAGGGAGGGAAAGAAGGTAAGGAAGCGTACGCTTGCCAATCTTTCGAAGTGGCCTGCCAACCTTGTTGCGGGCTTCAGGAAGCTCCTTGCCGACGGGGACAGCGAGGATGGGGTTCTCGGAGAAGGTTTTGACATCACGCGGACACTTCCACACGGACATGTCGCTGCCGTGGCTGGAATGATGCGCAAGATTGGGATCCCGGCCCTTCTGGATCATTCTCCTTCACGGAACCGGGATCTGGCGTTATCCATGATTGCCGCCCGGATACTTTCCCCTTCATCAAAGCTGGCTCTTTCATCAGGCCTTACGGCAGAGACGGCGACCGATACGCTTTCAGAGGTCATGAATGTCACCGGCGCCAGCGAGGACGAACTGTACGGGGCGATGGACTGGCTTATTGAAAGACAGGAGGCCATTGAACGGCGTCTGGCAAAGAAGCATCTCTCCGAAGGGGCCACCGTCCTCTACGACCTCAGTTCCACCTGGTTCGAGGGGACAAAGTGCCCGCTTGCAAAACTGGGACACAGCCGCGATGGCAGGAACGGTACGCTGCAGGTGGAGTTCGGACTCCTCTGCGCCGGCGACGGCACGCCCGTCGCGGTACAGGTGTTCGACGGCAACACTTCCGATCCGGACACGGTGGCTGATCAGGTAAGGAAGCTCAAGCACAGCTTCAGGCTCGAACGGATCGTCCTGGTCGGTGACCGTGGAATGCTCACCAGTTCGCGCATCAGGGAGGATCTCAAGGAGGAGGAAGGGCTGGACTGGATCAGCGCCCTGCGCTCGGACGGGATAAGGAAACTTATAGATGCGGAACTCATACAGCCCTCTCTTTTCGACTCGTGGGGACTGGCCGAAGTGGAGTCCCCGGATTTTCCCGGAGAGAGGCTGATCGTGTGCAAGAATCCGCTCCTTGCCGAGGACAGGGCAAGAACCCGAGAGGAACTCCTGCTTGCCACAGAGACGCTTTTAAAGCAGATCAGGGAGGCGACATTGCGCAGGAGGAATCCCCTGAGAGGCAAGGACAGGATCGGGCTGCGTGTCGGCCGGATCATAAACAAGTACAAGATGGCGAAGCACTTTTCCCTGATCGTTGAAGAGAACTCGTTTTCGTACAAGAGACGTCTTGAATCAATTAAAAACGAGACCGTCCTTGACGGCTTCTATGCGGTGAGGACCAGTCTTTCAAAAGAGAAGGCTACACCCGAATGGACAGTTGAGACTTACAAGAGCCTGTCAAAAGTCGAACGGGCCTTCAGGACCTTCAAGCTGATCGACCTGAATGTCCGCCCGGTACACCACCGTCTCGAAGGACGGGTAAAAGGGCATATCCTCCTGTGCATGCTTTCCTACTATGTGGAATTCCATATGCGCAAAGCACTGACTCCTCTTCTTTTCGCCGATGAAGATATCGAAGAGATGAAGGAACGCAGAGAAATGCCGGTACAGCCGGTTCAAAGATCTCCATCAGCCAGAAAAAAGGCACTGACAAAAGAAAATGAAGAAGGTTTTCCAGTCCAGAGCTTCAAAACACTGATGAGGAATCTTTCCACCATTGCAAGAAACACAATCCGTCCGCGTCTTAAAGGTGCGGAATGTTTTGTAAAGACCACCGAAGCCTCGCCACTCCAGCGCAAGGCGTTTGAACTGCTCGGCTTCAAGCTCGAATAGGATGTGTCCAGTACCGGAAGAGGTGTTTTGGATTTAACTCCTTGAAGATAAAGGGCAAAGCATTTTCTTGCTATAGGAACTTCGGGTTAGTCTTAGTGAAGCGAGCTTCGCTATCGAATGTACAAGCAAGCTTGCGCACTCCATATAGGAAACATGCCTTGCGGCATTGACTACGAACGAGCTGCGCTGGAAGCTGGGAATTTGATGGCGGACTAAGTTCCAACGATAAAAAAATCGGACAGAAGGCGGTTTTTCGCCTTCTGTCCGAACAATGATACAATATTGCCGGAACCTTATTTTGCAGGAGCCGCTGCAGGCGCAGGGGCGGCAGTCGCGACCTTGAGGTTCTTCACGGGGGCACCGTCCTTGTCGACAAAACGGGCTGAAACGCCGGCCTCGCCATTGCCGTTGATGACCATCGCCTTGATGACGTTCACGCCCTTCTTGAGACCCAGAGGCTGTGACTTGTCAGTATCCCTCTCCACTCCGCGTCCCGCATAGATCCTGAGCGCCTCGGCACCGTTAACTGACCACATCGAGCTGTCGTCGGAACCGATTGACAGCGTGACATTGGCGATATCCTGGTCGGCTATGACGTATGCGACGACGAAATAGAGGGAGTTGTCGACAGGGTTCTCGAATTTCCAGCAGGCGTCGTCAGCCTGAAACGCCTTCCAGACCAGTTCCTTGCCGTCGACGGTGACCTTGTCATTTTCAGCAGGCGTGGCTGTCTTCTGGTTCGCGAAGTATTCCTTCTCGATCATGGGCTTCTGGACGTCCTCGGT
>DYRX01000087.1 GCA_020718525.1 Victivallis vadensis | reverse complement strand
TCATAAAATATGGGGCATTGAAAAGATGGCCTCTAAAATGCATAAATCTTTTATAATTAGATTCTTGCATAATAAATATATTTTGGGGTGCATTCCTTGGGTAAAATTTTTATTTATATTTTGATGACTCCCTAAACAAGCATCTCAATAAACGGAAACTCTTAAATATATTTACAGCAGCTATAAAACTATTTGCATGCGGTGTAAAAACATTTTATGGACGACTGCTAAGGCGGGCTACGCCCGCAACCCAAATCCGAAATCCTAATATCTAAATACTAAACTATCAAAAAACACAAAAGTTTAAATTTTCAAAACATCTGATGTTAAGATTTTCCGTTTATTTGTCAATGCCGAACTCTTTTATTTTGCTGAGGAGTGAAGGATGGCTGATTTCGAGGAGGCGTGCGGCATGTGTTCGGTTGCCTTTTGTGGCTTCCAAGGCGTTGCATATCATTTTTATTTCGAGTTCTTTCTTCGCTTTTTTAAGTGAAAATGAGTCCTGGTCCGGCTGGCTTGCGGGCTCGACTCTTTGAATGGAAGCGAGAGCTGGATTCCCCGAATAATTACGTATATTTGCCGGGAAATCCTTTGCCTGCAGGGAGTCGTCATGGGAGAGGACAATTGCCCTTTCAATCACGTTTTCGAGCTCTCTGATGTTTCCAGGCCATGGATATTTCAAGAGCAAATCAATTGATTCAGACGAAATGGAGCTGATCTTCCTGCCCAGGCGACTGCTGTGCCTTTTGAGGAACTCTTCGCATAGCGCGGGCAGTTCCTCCATCCTATCCCTTAAAGGCGGGAGAGATATTGTGAGAGCGTTGATCCGATAAAAGAGGTCGTTGCGAAAAGTCCCCTTTTCCAGCTCGGCATGAAGATCTCTGGCAGTCGCTGCAATTATCCGCACATCAACCTTTTTTGTGTTGGCGCTCCCGACCGGCTTTATTTCACCCTCTTGAAGGACTCTAAGCAGTTTTACCTGCATGGAAAGAGGAAGCTCGCCTATTTCATCGAGAAAGATTGTGCCTCCATCCGCTTCCTCGAATAGCCCCGCCCGGTCCTCTTTTGCATCGGTGAACGCACCTTTTTTATAGCCAAAGAATTCGCTTTCCATCAGGGTTTCCGTTATACTGCCACAATTCACGGAGACCAGTGGCCTGTCAGCACGTTCGCTTCTGAAGTGAATGTTTCTTGCGATCAGTTCCTTCCCGGTGCCGCTTTCTCCGATGACAAGCACTGTGATCGGGAATTTTGCCGCCTTGAATGCCAGGTGATAGACCTCGCGCATGGCTGGACTGTGCGCCAATCCTTCAAGCTCCACGCCCAAGTCAAGCTTGTCCAGGCGCTCTTTCAGAAGCAAATTTTCTTTTTTCAGCTTGATCAGCTTGTCGGTCTTGTTCAAAACCATGCGCAGTTTCTCAAGGCCGAGAGGCTTGTCAATGTAGTCCTCCGCCCCAAGTTTCATTGCCTTGACAACAGCTCCAGTGTCTTCGTAGCCAGACATCATTATTACTGTGGCTGGAAAAAGTTTGTCCTTTGATTTTGCGAGAAATTCGATGCCGTCCATCAGTGGCATTCTGACATCGCAAAGAATCAGGTCGAATGGATTTCCGGCATTTTGTGTTGCTTCAAGCTTCTGCAATGCTTCCAACCCGTTGCAGGCTGTTTCTGCTCTGTAGCCTGATGATTCAAGAAACTGAAGAAGCAAATTGCAAATCTGCGGCTCGTCGTCAACGATCAGAGCTTTTTTTCTTGCGTCTCTCATGTGCATATGGCAAGCCGGGTTTGGATTGGTGGACAATGTCTGCGGAATCTGCTGTTATTGGGATTTATCGGTCTCGGGGTCGGAATCGGGATTGGGATCGAATATTATTCCCATGCATCGATTCCGATTCCGATAGCGACGCCGACCCCGATTGAAACAAATCCAACATGTGTATTTTCCATAAGATTATAATTATCCCTATACGGCTCAAGAAGTCCGAACTTACTCCCGAGTCAATATATGTGCCATGACGTGAAATTCAAGAGAGGCATTTACAGAGAGCATCTTCCAGTTTCAGGGCAAGTTGGGTCAGCTCTTTATCTTCCGAGGCGACAAAATCGCATTCTCCTCCTGAAAAAACTTTGTGCATGTCCAGTTGAGACCCGCCGTGAGTCCCTTTCACTTTCTCTGTGTCGGATGAAATGCTCATTGGAGGCCAGAGGGACATGAACAGTTCGCAAGGATCAAAGCCGGGCTTGCTGTGGATGTCAACATGCCCTGCAAAATCAGGGGCTTGGTTCTTTTTGTCCCACCAGGGATATGCGAACCAGAATCCTGGCTTGGCTTCCAGAGTCAAATCTGGCGAATTCGGACCGCTTACGGCATTTCCATCGTGGATTTGCTCGATTCCATCCACATCATGGAATATCTTTTTAACTTGGGCCGAAATAGAGGGATTGTCCAAGTAGACATGCGCAACCTGGTGATCGCAGAGCGCAAATGCGTCAGAACTCCAGATGTCCGGGTACAGCATTCCATTGACTGTCCTGCACCTGAAGAGCGATTCGGAAAATAGAATTCTATTCGGAAAAATCGCCTTTCTGGCGGGAACGATGGCATAGTCGCCGAAGAGCAGAGTCGAATATGACGCGGCTTTTGCGGAGGATAGAAGTTTTTCAAGTAATCCTTCCAGTTCGAGCATTGCTTTGGCGGCATGAGGAGATTCCGATCCGTGCTTCTGAAGTGCGTAGTCAAGATGCGGAATATACACAAGAAAAAGATCTGGCGCCCGTTTCGATTCAAGAAGAGAGCTTGCCGCGTCAACGATCCATCTGCTTGATTTAAGCGACGCGAAGGGTCCCCAGTAGCTGAAGAGATTGAATTTACTGCCTATGCTTCCGCATAGATCTTCGTAGAGCCCTGACGGCCGCGAGTAGCATGCCTGTATCATCCCCCCGTGATGCTTGTGGACCGGCATCGGAGACAAAAGCATGTCGCTGTCCTGTCCAATGCTGTTCTGCCAGCATATTTGTCCGACAGTTCCTCCGTTATGCCTGAAACTGTCCCAGATTCTCCTATTGCCGCAAATATTGGAGCTCTGCTCCCAAAAAAAACTTTTTTTCAGAGTCCGGTCAAAATATCCGTTCGCAAGAACCCCATGCTTTTCCGGGGCAAGAGCTGTCCTGAAGCTTGCCTGGACAGGACAAGTCAGGGCAGGAAAGACTGTATGTATCGGCTTGGGGCTCAGGCGCTCCCAGAACTTGGCACGGCGATTCCGTTCCCAGAACTCATAGCCGAGAGCGGCAACTTGAACTACAAGTGTCTTTTTCATCTTAGCTGTGTCTCGAATCACGTTTCTTCTGCATGTCCATAGCTCCGAGCTTCTTCTTCAGTTTGCGGATCCTGAAAAACTGAAAGACGATCAATGCCGCCATTGCAAGAGTCAGAAGGGGCCATATCACGCAGAAAATGATGATATTGATCGTGTTGTAGCTAATGCCAAAAAAGGATGCGAGCCAGAGAAGGAGGCGCACGCATAGGGAAAAGACGAAATTTACAGCGTCGTTATCAGATATTATTGGGGGTTGTTCCATGGTTTTTCCAGGTTAAAGGATTGCTTTCAGGGAGATTCAAGCTGTTTAAGGATCGCCGCAGACTTTTCGTCCGGAGCAATAGTCGCCGGAAACCTCCGCTTGTATTCCGAATAGGTTTTTTTTGCTTCAGCGGTCTTTCCGGATTCGATGCATATTTTCATGTGAAGAAGCATGGCCTCGGCTATTGTCTGCGGATCTTCGGAGCTGATGAAAACCTGTATCGCGTAGGATGACGCCGTCTCCAAGTGCTCCGGGCTTTCGGAAAATATCTTTGCCAGTCCCAGACGGGCGCGCGCCGCGGAATTCCTGTTTTTCGGAGCGGAAAGACATCTTTCAAAGCGCTCCACAGCCTCAGTCTTGTTTCCAATCGTCAGATTGATTTCTCCTGCAAGCGCCCGAGACCGCGAAAGCAGATCCAGATCGGGTGACGGAGATTTCTCAATCTCGTCAAGCCTCTTGAGCGCATCGTCAGGCTTTCCGATCTCCTTAAGGGACAAAGCGAGTTCGTAGTCGCATTCGTCGAGCATCTGCCTGGGATTGGATCTCTTGTCGCTGACTATGGAGAGAGGCGAAACCGCCAGAGCATGCAGTCCGTGAGCGCGGAGTGATTTTCCCAGAATAAAAAGAAAATCCGGATCGGCATCCTTGAGGATCTGCTGATTTTCAGCGACTTTTCTGGCGGATTTCTCTGCCGATTTCCAGTCGTCTTCGAGCAGAAGAGACCAGCATCCGTATATTTCCGCGTCTCTGGCGTTGGAACTGCCTTCGCCGGCAAGCTCCCTGCATTTTGCAAAGGAAGCTGAAGCCTCCGGGAATCTTTTCGCCTTCATTTCGGAAAAAGCCAAATGAAAGATGATGTCCGGATCCGTTTTTGCGGCGGGATGCTTCGAAATGAAGTCATTCAAAACTTTGATGTTCTGCTGAACCTGTTCTTTTTTGAGGGCGAGTACAGACTGACCCATGACTGCGCTTTTTGCCAGTGCGAAAGGCTCCGTAATTTCAGCGACTTTGCTGTAGTGTTCAAATGCATCTTCTTCGTGTCCAAGCTTTTCCAGACACTTTGCAATCTCAAGCTCTTCATACGGCTTAAGCTCTGGATTGTTCACAGACTTGAACAATGTCAGCGCGGCGGAATAATCCCCCCTCTCGTTTTCCATCAGACCTCTCCTGTATCGGTAGAAGTCGGCCTCGTCCTTTGTCCCGGCGGAATTTTCAGCGTCAATAAGCGTATCGCGAAGTCTTTCATTTCCTATCTTGTCGCCCAGAGAGGCGATCTGCCCGACAATCCTGCGTTTGGACTGATCAGATATTTTTCCGGAGGCAATTAGTTTTCTAGCCTCCGCCAAGACAAGCTGAGGATCCGTTTTCTTCGCCATGATAGAGAGGAGAATTTCCGCGCATTTTCCGCAGTCTTCGGGAGTCCCGGCAGTGGAACTGAGCGCGATTCTGCAATATTCCTCCGCCCTCTCAGAATCATTCTCCTTGTCGAACGCCTCTGCGAGAAGCGAGACTAGCCTGATCCTTTTCTCTTCAGATTTCATTGAGGGCAGAAATGCCGCCGACTCGCGGATCACCCTTGTCGAACTGCCATTGGCAAGCAGACTTTCCGTAAAGCCTATGACGGCGCTGTCCGACTCGTCCGTACCAAAGCTTTTCACATAGAGATCCTTGTATTTCTCCGCCGCGCCAGCATAGTCTCCGGACTCTCCAAGGATTTGGGCTGTCAGCTTTATTGCGGCGCATCTCTCTCCGCAGTCGAGGCAGTCCAGCGTGGAAATCCTGTCAAGAAGAGCGATTGACTTTTTCAGATCTGACTTCCTCAGGAGCAATGCGAGCTCCATAGTGGCAAGAAATCTGTGGATGTCCGCCGAAGATCTGATTTCCCTAGATGACAATTCTGAAAATGCGTTTGCGGCATCGGACTCCCTTCCACGCTTCAGATGGAATTTTCCAATGGAAAAGAGGGCGAAGTCACGCACGCTCCCGCTTTTTCCAGACTTAGCTATCTCCTTCATTATTGCGAGAGCAGAATCCTCTTTGGCAGGATCAATTTCCGCCAAAGTTTCCGCGTAGGATATTTTGACGGCTTCGGTGGTGGGGAGATCGGGAAACTTCTTCAGATAGTTCTCATATGCGTCAATGCAGAGTTCATTCTTTCCCATGGCGTGGTAGCATTCGGCCAGGCCGAGCCAGGCGTCCGCGGAAACTTTCTCTCCCTGGAAATCTTTTGCAATCGCCTGATATTCTTTGACCGCCAGCTCGGTGTAGCCCCTGTTTTTAAGCGCGTCCGCAAGCCTTATCTGCTCGTCCGCGTAGATCTTTTTCTGGTCGTCGCTGATCTGTCCGGCAAAGGAGGTGGCAGGAGATGCGCATTGGACAAGCAGGACCAGGCCCGCCGCGATCGCGGACATCTTCACTTTGCGCCTCCTTCGTTCTGCGCCGGAGGGACGGCAGTCGCGAAGGAGATATTGCATACGTCGCTCATGCGGCACATGTCCAGGACGGAAATAAGCTCCTGATACGGAGTCTCAAGGTCCGCCCTTATGATCACGGGCTGATCCGGATAGGTCTCGGAAAGCTTGGAAAGCATTTCGCCAAGCCTCTCCTTCGAATATTCCATCATGTTCACATGCACGCGCCCGTCCTTTGCAATGTTTATGATGATTTCGCCGGGGAAACGCGGCGAGTGCTCCCCTGTTCTCGCAGTTGGAACCTTGATGTCCATCTTCGTCTCCCACTGGGCGTAGATTGACGCCGTTATGAAGAAGATCAGAAGGAGGAAAACAATGTCAACCATCGGAGCCATCTGGAATCCGGCGCTGTCTTCTCGGATGTTTTTCCTGAAATCCATTCGCTAGCGGTCTCCTTCGGGCTTTTCGGAGGCTATAGGCATCTGCCGGGACACTTTTCCCGCCGCGCTCTCCAAATCGGCGACAAGCCTGTTCACCACTCCGCGGAAATAGGAATACACAAGCATTGAAACAATGCCGATGAGAAGGCCTGCCGCAGTCGTTATCAGCGCCATGGAGACGCCTTGCGCAATCAGCGTGGGGCGCGGAGTTATATTTTCCGAATAGAGCGCGCCGAAGGATTTTATCATTCCGATCACTGTGCCGAGAAGCCCGACCATCGGCGCGATGACAGCAATGTCCTGGAGATACTGGATCCTGTTCCAGAGCTTGGATGCCTGCCTGGCGCCCTCATCCTCGATCGAGTCCCTCACCATCTCGTATGTGGAGGACTGCCTCTTCGCAGCTTCGACGCCTGCCGCAATCACCAGCGAGAGCGCGCTGTTGTCGTCCTCGCATATGCGCGTCATCATCTCCAGATCCTTCCGCTTTTCTTCGAACTGCCTGAGCAAGGATTCTGGAATGACAATATCCTTCCTCAAGGAGAGAAGATAGAAGAAGATCAGGCATGCGGCGACAAAGGAGAGCGCAAGCAGGATGATCATGACCGATCCGCCTTTTGCGATAATCTCGCCAAGTGTCGTATACTGGGCGGATCTGGCGACAGGAGCTCCATCCTGGGCATTTGCAGAGAGCGCGACGGCCAAGAGGGGAAGAGCCGCAAAAAGCTTAATGATAAGTTTCATATGCTCCTCTCCGCAGATATCTGATATTTTGCAAATTCTTCGGCCACAAGCCTTTTCGCCGTGGCGACAATCCCCTCAACAGGCAGGAGCGCTATCTCCTTGGAACCTCTGCGCTTGAACTCGATTTGACCGTTCGCCAGACTCTTCGGCGCGACTGTGAATCTCAGAGGAATTCCAATAAGATCGGCATCGTTGAACATGAAGCCGGCCTTTTCACCCCTGTCATCGTAGAGAGTCTCGATCCCGGCGTCAAGCAAGTCCGAATAAATTTTGTCGCAGACATCTGAAACGCCGGACTCCTTCGGATTCAGCGCGCAAAGATGCACATGGTAGGGAGAAATCGTTATCGGCCATATCGGACCGAAATCGTCCGATGACTGCTCGACAACCGATGCCATGGAGCGCCCAACGCCTATCCCGTAACAGCCCATGATCATGGGAAATGATTTGCCGGACTGATCCAGATAAGTGCAGTTCATCGAAGACGAATATTTGGTGCCAAGCTTGAAAATATTCCCGACCTCGATTCCTCGCTTGAGCATGAGTGGCTTGCCAGTTACTGGGCATGGATCGCCCTCCCGCGCTTCGGCAATGTCATGGACTTCGCAGTCCGGAAGATCGCGCTCGAAATTGAAGTTGACCAAATGATAGTCTGGCTCGTTGGCGCCGACCACAAGGTTGGAGGATTCCGCCACGGATCTGTCAACAACTATTCTCACAGCTTTCCTGTCCAAGGCAATAGGCGACGCATAGCCTGGCTCCGCACCGCATGCCCTTATCCTCTCGTCCCCGGCAAAACGCAGTTCATCAGCCTTGAGAATGTTTCTCAGCTTCGATTCGTTCACTTCAAAGTCGCCCCTGATCATGGCGAAAATGAGATTGTCCTTTTTGTCAGTGTAAAAGACCGCCTTGCCTGCGTCGGAAGAGCTCTTCCCCAGGAAAGAGACGACATCCTGAATAGTTTTCTTCCCGGGCGTATGCACTTTTTCCAGAGGAAGCGGGGAGGTCTTCTCAAATCTTATGGAAGTCTTCGCCACCTCCTTGTTGGCCATGTATGAAGAATCCGGGGACATGAAGATGCTGTCCTCGCCGCATTCTGCCACAGCCATGAATTCGTGCGAGACATTTCCGCCCATCATGCCCGGATTCGACTCTATGGAAATGCAGTTGTTCAGGCCGATCCGCCTGAAAATACGCACATACGCCTCATGTGCAAGCGCATAATACGAGTCGAGGCATTCCTGCTCGGCATGGAAGGAATAGGCGTCCTTCATGGTGAATTCACGGACGCGGATAAGCCCCGCCCTCGGCCTTGCCTCATCCCGATATTTCGTCTGGATCTGGTAGAGCATGACAGGAAGCTGGCGGTAGCTGTTGACTTCCGTCCTGAGAAGATGCACCACAGCCTCCTCGTGGGTCATCGCGAGAAGCATTGACTTCCCGTTGCGGTCCTTGAAGCGGAGAAGCTCCTCGCCCACGCTCGAATAGCGCCCGGACTCCTCCCAAAGCTCCGCAGAAAGGACAAGAGGCATAAGCACCTCCTGCCCGCCGATCCGGTCCATCTCGTCCCTGATTATCGCCTCGATCTTGCTTATTATCCTCTTGCCAAGAGGCAGAAGGGAATAGACTCCCGCAGAGACAGGTCTTACATAGCCGCCCCGTATAAGGTATATGTGGCTCTTCGTTTTCGCGTCCTTTGGCGCCTCCTTGATGCGGCGTCCAACCAGTTTCGACATTCTCATTGACAGCTCTCCGGTTCCAGTTCATCCTTTAAACTCTTGGCGCCCGGATCTGCGCCGGGACTGCAAAGCCCTTAATTGAGAGTGAAAGATGAAAAAATCAACACCGGATTCGCTCACAAGCCTCTTTTTTAGGCATATAGGGGACGAAAGAAGCAAAGCGCCTCAATTTCTCTTCAAGCTTGTTTTACGGAAAGCTCTGCGCTAAGCTCTTGAGCAAATTCAGCTTTTCCTCATGAGCTTTGCGCTGTTTTCGCCTCCGTTGAGAAGATAGAGCAGAGGAATGGGACGGTCTGTTCCCTGGACAAATGATGGTCTTGCCGACCAGATGTTGCCGGAGAGCGTTCCAGTGAGATCCATCCAGAACTGAAGCCTTGCAGGCGTCAGCCCCCAAATCATGTGAAAATGGTTTGCTGGCGCATAGTGCTTGTACTCGTACATGCTGGCGTATTTCGGGCATACGTAGCTGTGTGGCCATGCCCAGCTCGACGTGTGTCTGACTTTTTCGCTGAGCTTGTGGGGCATCGAAATTGTTTCCGCTTCGTCCCACATGAGAGTGAATGCGCCCGAGAGGGAGCTGTATGCAAGGCGACCGGCGACGCCCTCTATTCCGGCGGGCGAGACGAATGTCACGCTGTTTCCCATGCCCGGGAAATAGTCTTTGTCTGCAAGTGGCATGGAGATCCCCTTCATTATCTCCTCGACGGATGCGCCAGGCTTTGCCGCCCAGTCCAGGGAGGCGCTTCCGGAATTGTCTCCGTCCACGAAGCCCTTCGAAGCCCATTTGTCCTTTTCGGAGTATTTTATTCCGAGCGAGTCGGCGGCCTTTCTTGCTTCCCAGGGCTCCCAGACTTTTCTGAAATCCATGAAGAGTGGCGGATTGCCTCCTGTCAGCTCCGACATGAAAAGCATGCTTAGAATTCCCTGGACATCTGCTTCGGTACCGAAGGGGAGGGGCTTTTTGGGACCGTTGTGGTCGAAACTGCTGTTGAAAAGAGACTCCATTGCGTCGGCAACGGGAAGCGGGATTCCGCGGGTGTCCGAGCCCCATTCGAGCTGGCTCATGAAGCCGCCGCCGACTCCGTTCACATCCTTTATCAAGTCTCTGAGTATCAGATACATGGCCAGGCTCTGGTTGAAGCGGAAGCTGTCCGCCTCAGTCGGAGTTTCAAGACGCTTTCCGAGATGCTGGTCAATCCATCCGCGAAGTTTTTTTAGCTCTTTTTCGCTGTACGCCTTTTTGCAGAGCATGTCTGCGAGGAGCTTCATGTCAAGGCGCGTGATCTCGACTCCATATTTATTCCTTGTCGGAATAACGTGGGCGAGCGCGGTCTCCATTCCCATCGAGTCGTGTCCGAAGACGACTATTCTTTTCCCGCGCAGGGATACCGCCGTCTTCGCCGCCCAGACCCACTCGACAAGATCGTCCTCTGTCTGCTTTGTCATCTCCGGATCGAGCCCTGTGTCAGCCCAAGTTCCAACATTGAGGTGGGCGAGCCTGCCGAACTGCGCCAGGGCGCCATTCAGGGCGTGCGCGAAGACGACTCCTGGCTTTGGTCCGCTGTTTCCGCAAGTTATGTTGAAGGGTGTGTCCGGGGGGAACTGCTGAAGGAGCGACATTGCACTGAGCTGAGGAAACGCCCAGGTGTCCGGGACGAGAACAAGCATTTTGACGCCGCTCTTCTGGAAGGATTTTGCGACGATGTCCGCCTGAATTTCGCCATCCACAAGGATCTTGCTATAGACAACATCTATCTCTGGGACTCTCTCTGCGATCTTGTCCGCGACCATTCTGACAATGTTCGCGGCCCTTTTTCTGGAGTCCGCATCTATTCTGGGGTCGCATGTGGCGAATACGCCAAGAACGGATTTTTCCGAGTTTGAGCCTGCTTGCTCGACGGCTTTGGCTTTTCCTGATTTCATCTCTGGATCTCCTTTTCTGCTAATTACTTATCATTGCTTTTTTAGAAATACTTCGATTACGGGGACTGCCACGTCAGGACGCTTCTGAGGAATTGCGAACGAATAGAGAGTTTTGCTGTCAGGAAACTGGGACATGTGCCAGGCGTCCACGCCCTTGATGTCTATTTCGGAACCGTCGTGGAGGAATTGCGCGTATTCGACTCTGTCAAAGTACGCCTGACCTTCGGCGAGAATGAACTTGTAAGGCCATCTTTGGACATGGATGTAGAGGATTTCCTTTTCGGAATTGTATGTGAGCATGCATCCCGGAGGCGCCTTGAATTCGGCTGGAGCGGCGCCGCACCCGTATATCGAGCGGCTGTGACGCTTCATCCATTCGCCGAAGAAGCGGAGCCTGTCCAGGGCGCGGGCGTCAAATTCGCCGCGGGCAGTCGGCCCGACGTTCATGAGCAGATTGCCACCTTTGCTGACGCAGTCTATCAGCGTGCAGAGCAGTTCATCCCTTTCACGCCAGCTGTATTCGTCCCTGTAGTAGCCCCAGGAGCCGGAGAAGGTCTGGCATGCCTCCCATACCTTTATATCGCCATTTCCATCTCTGAGTGGGGCAGGTGGCTGGAACTGCTCCGGCGTTTCGAAATCGCCAGATCCAGGCAGATCTAGGCGGTTGTCAATCATTACGTCTGGCTGAAGCTTCCTTACCATCTTGAGCAGGTTTTCGGAGTCCCAGTCGTCTCGGCCTTTGCCGTCCTCTCCGGGATAGGAGAAGTCGAACCAGAGTATGTCTATTTTTCCGAAATTGCTTAGCAGTTCGCGCACCTGGCCGTGCAGGTATTTTGTGTATTTTCGGATGTCTCTTTTCGAATTCTTTCCACGCTCCTCTTCGTTGTCGCGCATCGGATGAATCTTGTCCACCGTGTAATGCGGATGATGCCAGTCAAGGAGTGAATAGTAGAAGCCCACCTTGAGACCTTCCGACCTGAATGCCTCCACCATCGGCTTGAGCAAATCCCTTCTGCACGGAGTGCATGGCGCCTTGTAATCCGTCAGTTTCGAGTCCCATAGGCAGAAGCCCTCGTGGTGCTTGGTCGTTATGACGAAGTACTTCATCCCCGCATTTTTCGCCTCTCTCGCCCATTCCTTCGGATCGTAGAGGTCCGGATTGAAATGCTCGAAATACTTCTGATATTCCTCGTTTGAAATCTTCTCCTTGTTGCGCACCCACTCGTGCCGCGCCGGCATCGAATAAAGCCCCCAGTGGATGAAAAGACCGAACCTGGATTCAGTGAACCAGGACGTTCTCGAAAGCGCTTTTTTCGAAGACATTTGACAAAAACTCCTTTTTTGCTGTGTGTTCAAAGGCTACAGCCAAATCATAGGCTTGCAAATATACAAAAGCATTATATTTGTGTATAAATCTAACATCGGAGCTAAAATGACAGAGAACTTTTCGTCAATCGCGCTGAGAGTGCTTCAAGTTGCGTGGACTAGACTTGGAAGCTGGTGGAGCTACGCCAACCTCTCTGCTCCGTACTGGAGATTCTACTGGAACGATTTGCCTGGCGCCTCTATAATGCTTCAGGGGAGGCGCATCCGTCTGGAGCCGGACAAGGCGTATCTGCTGAAGCCCGACACGGCTTTTGCATCCTTTCCGCCGCAGAGCCCGAAAAAGCCTGCGCATTTCTACATCCACTTCACTGTTGAAAGCGACTCTTTTGAGGTGGCAGATCCCCTCTATGTCTTTCCAGCAGGCGACGATCTCAAATCCCGCATTCGCCAGATCATGGAACTCTGCGACAGAGGCGAGACGTTCAAGGCCGACATGACGGCGTTGGGTCTTCTTGGCGGCTTCATCGCATCCCTTCCGGTCCGTCTTCCTCGCGGAAATTGTGAGCCAAGAACGATGAAGGCCTTCGAGATATTGAACAATCACTGCGAAAGAGGGATTTCCAATCCCGAGCTTGCCGCGAAATTCTCGATGAGTACAAATTCATTCCTGCGCTTCTTCAGGCAGTCGGCGGGGACGAGTCCGCAAAAATATCTGAATCAGATCCGTGTCGAGAGAGCCTGCTTCATGCTCCATTGCACGGAGAAGAGCATAAAGGAAATTGCCGACAGCCTCGGCTTCTGCGACAGATACCACTTCACCAAGGCATTTTCCAAGATCCGCGGAGAGTCCCCTGCCAGATTCAGAAAGAAGATATACTCGAATTCAGAAAAATAATCGGCACCGACAAGAGAAGCCGCAGATGAAGGAATTTTTATATCTTCGGACGGGATTTCCGATATGAAATCGCAGTAGAAGCGTCCCGAGACAATTATATCTACTCACTCACGACAATTATAATTACCCGTGGAAGAGGGGTGCATGACCCTCAACTATAGTTTTCATGACTCTTATGACTTCTGCCGCGTCGCTCATCTAGTGTCCTGTCCCTT
>DYRX01000086.1 GCA_020718525.1 Victivallis vadensis | reverse complement strand
AGCCTGTGGTATGATATGGGGAGTTTGATATGGGGACGTTCACACTTATTTTATTTATTATCAACGATATAAGAAGTATTTTCAATCACCTCGCAGGTGATTGTGCCTTTGCGCCGAATTCACCCGGAACAGGAGTGGTCGGCATTGCATTGGAATCGGGATCGAGGAAAATTTGGTAACCGTTGAACAGGATGTTGATGTCATCTTGCGTAACAAAGTATGGCTCTTTCGCCGAAAGAGCCTCGTGTTTTTTTGACCTTAAGTATGGCAGTTTTTCCGAAACTGCCTCTTCTTGAGCCGTTCTCGGAAAGAACGGCATACTTTTCCGAAACGCCTTCTTCATGCGTCCTGTGCCACTTTCGGCGAAAGTGGCATACTTGACAAAAGTGCCACTTCCATTTTCACATGTCAAATGATTTGGCGCTCTCTCAGGTAATCCATAATTTTCTTGACAGAGCTGTGAAGATCTTCCTTGCCGGTGCAGATGCTGATTTCAGGGTTTTCCGGCTTTTCATAAGGAGATGAGATCCCTGTGAAATCTGCGATTTCCCCTTTCCTGGCTTTTTTGTAGAGCCCCTTCGGGTCGCGTGATTCGCAAATTTCCAATGGTACATCGAGAAAAATTTCAACGAAGCGTCCTGGCGGAACCATCTTACGCACAAAATCTCTGTCCTTTCTAAACGGCGAAATGAAGGCTGTTATGGTTATAAGTCCGGCATCTGCAAAGAGTTTGGAGAGTTCTGCAATTCTGCGGATGTTTTCGCTGCGGTCGGCGTCTCCGAATCCTAGATCGGAGCAGAGACCATGTCTGACGTTGTCTCCGTCAAGCACGTAGGAAAGGCGACCTGATTTATGAAGCGCGCATTCTAGCTCCTGGGCAATGGTTGACTTTCCAGAGCCGGAGAGTCCGGTCATCCATAGGACAGAGCCCTTCTGTCCTAGCAGGGACTCTCTGTCTTCCGCTCCGACGCATCCGTGCGTGAGGAAAATATGTTTTTCCATTATTTCAGTCTCCTTTCACTTCTTCCACAAGCATAAAGTAGGTTGGGGAGCCCGATTTGTCGGACCTTTCGAGCTTTCCCGAGACGGTGATTTCGTCATTGTCGCTCAAGTTCGAGAAAAGTTCAATGTTCGAGTCTGTTTTTGGGACTATGATGTGAAAATAGTTCATGCTTATTGACGGGTAGTTGTTGAGTTCGAAATATGCATTGCTCGGGAAAGACTGCGAAAGCGATACATAGCCTTTCCGTCCGGAATATTTTATTTTGAGGCGGATTTTTTTGCCGATCTGCTTTTCCGCGACGAGATCCAGATTTTTTGGATCAATGTCAACGGGAGCGCCGTCTTCGCTGTCCTTGTCGTTGGACACTGCGTCAGGACCGCCGGCATCCGGGGTTTTGCTTTGAGCCGGATCTCCTTTTTTGTCTTCGGCATTTTCAGAGCCGCGGCCTTCGAATTCAGCGAAAGTGTATATGTCCTCGACATTGAAGTAATAGTCCTTGCCTCTCTCCACCTTTTTCGGGATTTTTTTCACAGTCCCGAAGACTTTTATCATTGTGCCCTCACTCAATTTCGGAACTGCGTCTGTTATTTTTTTACGTTTATTCTTGGAGATTATGATAGGGAGCATGTTCATGCTATAGGAGGATTCACAGCGGTCGTAGTCAATTTCTCCGTCCGACCAGACGGACGGCACTCTCATGTGATAGTAAGTCTTTTCCGGAAAAGCAGACTCGAAAGGATCTATCGAGCTCATTTTCCCGCAGAATTTCAGCTCGACGACTACTGCAGTGTATTTCGCGTATTTCTGTGGATCTCGGCAGAGATCGGAATACTTTTCCTCGGAATAGCTTTTAAAATCGTTTTTTGTGATGTAGTGATCTTTGCTTTTTGCCATTGCCTCGGCGGCGCGAGACGGCAGGTTGACAAAAAGAAGCAGAACTGCAGTGGTCAGAGCGATTATTGCGAATTCATTTGTTTTTTTCGGATGCGATCTCATTGTTTATCTCCTTTATCTTATCTCTTAGGTATGCGGCGCGTTCATATTCGAGAGCTTCGGCGGCGGCGAGCATCTCCCTTTCGAGCTCGGCGGCGAGATCCGACGGGTCAAGTTCGGCCATCTTCGCCTTCGCGGCGTCACGGCGGAGTACCGATCTGGATGCGGAATATACTGCATTGTCCTCTCTGATAGCTTTTTGGATGCTTTTCGGAACGATTCCGTTTTTCTGGTTGTGGAGCATCTGCCTCTTTCGCCTCGCGGCGGAAATATCAATCAATTTCCTGATGCTGTTCGTGTTTTTGTCGGCATAGAGTATCACTTTCCCATTCACATTTCTTGCGGCCCTGCCGGCGACCTGGATGAGAGAAGTTTCAGATCTCAGGAAGCCTTCCTTGTCTGCGTCGAGAATCGCCACAAGCGCGACCTCTGGCAGATCTATGCCTTCGCGCAGGAGATTGATCCCGACAAGGCAGTCGAAGTTTCCTTTGCGAAGTTCGCAGATTATCCTGACTCTCTCGAGGGTGTCAAGTCCGGAGTGGATGTATTTGACGTTGAGCCCAAGCCCGCTGAGATATTCCGCAAGCCTCTCCGCGTTTTTCTTTGTGAGTGTCGTGACGATCGCTCTTTCCTTTTTTGCCGCGCAGGATCGGATTTCGCAAATGAGATCGTCTATCTGCCCTTTGAGGGGGCGGACGGATATTTCGGGGTCGAGGAGACCTGTCGGTCTTACGACCTGCTCGACGCATTTCCCGCCGAGGGATATTTCATATTCGGCAGGTGTGGCTGAGACGAAGACCATGTCTCCGCAGACCTTCATGAACTCGTCGAAGTCCAAGGGGCGGTTTTCCAGGGCCGAAGGCAGTCTGAATCCGTGGTCAACCAGGGTCTGCTTTCTGCTTCTGTCGGCCTTCCACATGGCTTTGATCTGGGGGAGAGTCACATGCGATTCGTCAACGATTACCAGAAAATTTTCGTGGAAGAAGTCAATGAGCGTGTATGGACGGGTCCCGGGCTTGCGTCCGGAAAGATGCATGGAATAGTTTTCTACGCCGTTGCAATAGCCGATCTCCCTGAGCATTTCCATGTCATAGTTTGTGCGCTGGTATATTCTCTGCGCCTCGACGAGCTTCCCTTTGCTTTCGAAGAACGCGACCCTCTCCTTCATTTCGTCGAGGATGATCGGGATCGCACTTTCGATTCTGTCTTTCGGCGTGACGAAGTGCTTGCAAGGAAAAAAGACTGCCGCATCGCTCTCGTCAATTGGATTTCCTGTGAGCGAGTCGCAGTCCTGGATGAGTTCGATCTCGTCGCCCCAGAATTTAACTCTGATCATTCTGTCTGCATATGGGAGGAAGACGTCAACGCAGTCGCCTCTGACTCTGAACTGGCCTTTTTCAGGGGAGAAGTCATTGCGTTCGTACTGGATTTCGGCGAGCCCGAGGAGGAACTGGTCTCTTTCGACGGGATTGGATTTTTCGATTTTGACGCACATTTCCTGGAAGTCGCGCGGCGATCCCAGTCCATAGATGCAGGAGACGCTTGCGACGACTATGACGTCTTTTCGGCGCATCAGGGAGGCGGTGGCGGAAAGCCTCAGCTTTTCGATTTCCTCGTTTATGCTGGCATCCTTTGCGATGTATGTGTCGGTCTGTGGGATGTATGACTCTGGCAGATAGTAGTCATAGTAGCTGATGAAGTATTCTACGGAGTTCTGCGGGAAGAATGACTGGAATTCGGAATAGAGCTGGGCGGCGAGAGTCTTGTTGTGGGAGATCACAAGGGCTGGGCGTCCGAGGCGCTCGATCAGATTTGCGACGGTGAAGGTTTTGCCGGAGCCTGTCACACCTAGCAGAGTATGATATTTTTTGCCGTCCACAAAACGGCTGTGCAGTTCGTCAATTGCCGCCTGCTGATCGCCTGCCGGAGCATATTCTGAAACGAGTTTGAATGCTTTGTCCATCTGTGCGACCGTGATTTTTGGGTTCTAGTTTCAGATTTTTTCTCCAGCGGGAAGATAGACGATGAAAGAGGAGCCCTGGCCTTTCTGGCTCTCGACCTTGATGGTTCCGCCGTATTTCTTGGCGGTTTCGAGGCAAGAATGAAGGCCGTAGCCTCTTGAGTGCTTCTTTTTCTCCTTCGTCGAGAATCCGAACTGAAAGAGCTTGTTCAGAGCCTCCATCTCGATTCCGGGGCCGCTGTCGCTCACCTTGGTGGCGACGTAGCGCCTTCCGTCCATTTCCTGTGCATAGACAAAGATGTCAATCCGCTTTTCTCTGTCGGGAGACATTGACTGCATTGCTTCGACTGCGTTTTTGACGAGGTTGATGAGCACCTGTGTGATCATGGATGAGTCAACAAGAACTTTTGGGAGGGAATCTTCGAAGTGAGTTTCGATTCTGACGTTGAACTTGTTGAAAGTTTCGTCAAATATTCTGATCGCCGACTCGACAATCTGGGAGACGTGGACGATGTTTTCGGTGCCGAGTTCGCCGACGAATCTCTGCTGAAGCTCGATGATTTCGCTGATGTGGTTGAGCTTGTCGGAAAGGGAGGAAAGCCTTTTCTGCAGGTCGCCGCTTCTCTTCACGATGTTCTGCAGTAGGTCCCGGCACATGGGAATGATCTGCGAACCTAGCTTGTCCGAGCGCAGGAACTGATCGAGAGAGGATTCCGCCGCCTTGGATTCGATGATCGGGAGAAGCTCGTTTTTAAGGAATGACTCCGGGGCTTCCTCCATGCGTTCCGGCAGGCTCTCCTTCATTTCCAGGACTGTGAGCTTGGCGACGGTGATCGCGTTGCCAATGTTGTGGATGATTCCGGCTGAGACCTGCAGCATGCCTTCCTCTTTTGCCGTTTGAACCTGCTTTTCGTATTCGCGGCGCTCTCTGAACGCCCTGACGCCCTCGATGCTGAGGGATGCGAGCCTGTTCAGGCGGAGCAGATATCTTCCGTCATCCTCGGTGAGTTTGTGATCGTCGAAGTCGTCTCCGGAAACTGCCATGACGAAGGCGAAGCAGTTTCCTTTAACGATTATGGGCGCCATGACGGAGATCGGAGCGTTCGAGCGGAATCTCTTAGGAAAAATTTCCGGCGCGTCCCCTTTGAAGAACGCGAATCCGGACTCCTTGTCAAGATAAGACGAAAAGGTTTCAACTCCGTCCGGAAAGCTCAGCTCCCTGAAAAATTCGCTGTGCTTGTCGGCATGGGCAAGAAGTTGCTGTTCGATCTGTACCGAGGCTTCTCTGAGGGGAGGAAACACACCTGCAATAGCCGAGCCTTTGAGGGAGGAATCCGGCTGGGCGAGCAGGACTGCGGCACCTCGCGCCCCTATTGTCCTCTGGGCGTATTCTATGAATAAAGCCAGAAAGTTCTCGTCGTTCATGTCACTGCCGATGGCGTTTTGCGCGAGTCCCAGGATTGCCGCGGTGGCCTCCCTTTCCTTTGCGACCTCCTTCGCCTGTTCGGACATTTTCCTCGTCGCCACCACGACCTTTGTCTGCATGTTGACAATCGCGGCGCAGAGAAGGGCGATAAGTATGAGAAGAACTATTGTGAAACTTGTCAGCATTTCATCTCTCCGAATTATGACACGCGTTTTTTGTCATGTTTTTGCGATTTTGAAAAGGAAATATATGCCCACCGCCTGGTATAGGATGTTCGGAATCCATAGGAGAAGATCGGGGCGGTATTGCGGCTTGGAATCGAAGGCTTGGAATATCATGATTGAAATGAAATAGACGCCTGCGAGGATGACGCTGAGAAAAAGATTGATGGAAGTTTCTCTCCTGGAAGTCCTTATGGCTAGCGGGAGACCTAGCAGAAGGAAGGCTATAGGGGAGAGGCCTAGTGCGATGCGCTGGTTCAACTCCACTTTGAGATGAGTCGTGTCCCTGTTGTTGCGGAGAAAAAATCTGGTCGCGCCAAAAAGTTCGTTGAGTGTCATCGCTCTTGGCATCGAGACAAGGTGTATCTTGTTGAAATTTTTTCCGTAGTCTATCGAGAACTCCATCTCTTTGCTGACCGTAATTCTGGGGTTTTCCCCCTGTCCCTCACGGATTGTCACGGTCGCGTTGTCGAGGATGATGCGCATAATTTCCCGCTCCTCGTCCAGCTCTATTCGCCCCGAGCTCGCGGTTATGTCCTGCTGAACTCTGCTTCTGTCTTTGGAAAGCACAAGCACCTGTATGTCCTTGAGACCATTTTCCCCGATCTTGTCGTCAACGTAAATGCTGTAATTTTCGTATTCCACAGATCGTCCTGGCTCAAGAATTGCGAGGGGATGCCTAAGTCCGACAGTTTTTATCAGCATTTTCGCCTTGGAAGAGTAGAGGGGGGCGGTTTCAAGTCTAAGATAAAGGCAGAGGCAGGTCAGAATAAAGCTGATGATGATAATTGGGGATATGATCTGAAAGATCGAAATTCCGCAGGCTCTCATCGCAGTGATTTCATTGTCGGCGGACATTCTGCCGAAAACGAGCATTATTGAGACCAGCACGCTGACAGGTATTGTGAGAGAGAGGGCCATGGGCATCAGGTAGAAGAGAAAAGCTCCGGCGGATGAAAAAGGGACGCCTTTGGACATGAATTCAAAAATCTTGACGAGGTTAACCCCCATCATGCCGAAGGTCAGGACTACGATCGAGACCAGCCCGGTCATCAGAAAATTTTTCGTCACATATATGTTTAATATCCGCATCGAATGATTGGCTCCAGAAAGACGGTCTGCATGTTCATTGTTCGAAGCGGAGCATAAATTGTATTGTGCGAATCTATCTTTTCGCCTCTATAATTTCAGCTCCGGAGACCGAAATCGCCCTTTGGCTCGTGAGAACAACTAATTTGCGGGAGCTTTTTTTCAGCACGACAAACGCCGCGGCGAAGGCGGCCAACGCCAAGACAACGCAGACTGCGATCGAAATGGGGCTGGGCAGGAAGGCGGCTGAAACGCAGAGGAGCGGCGGGAGAGCGGTAAGGAGAGCCATGCCGATCGGATTGGAGGCGGCTTCCCTGCAGGCGTGCACCTCTTCGTCCTTGTGTACGACGATTTTTGCCCAAGAGGGCAGTTGAACATGCGGATGGGGAGCGGGCGCGGCGGCGGTCTGCGTCTGAGATATGTTCGCATGCTGTTGTGGAACTGGTGCCTGAGCCTGAGGAGGAGGCGGGGCATGCGGCTGGGGTGCGGCTGGTCTGGACTGCGGCGCCTGCATGGGAGGCTTTTTGAAAGTCATGCCAGTCTTTGAAGGAGCAACTGGCTGTTGACCGGCGGGCGGCTGAGGGGAGGACTTAGGCGGCATTGCCCCGCTTGAGGGAAGAGCAAACTTACTGCCTGTTCCCATCTGCTGTTGGGCTCCTGGCGCCTTTGTTCCAAATTCGAATGAGTCCTTGAGCGTTGGAATCATTCCTATCCCGGTCCTCGACAGTTTCACTGTATTGGTCGCCTCTACGGCTTCGGGGGCGGCGGCGACACCTTGTATCGCGCCGGTCTCCGTGCTTTCCAAAGACCGCACCTCCTCGGGAAATGGGACTTCGAAGACGCTTCCGCACTCCGAACACTCCGCCATTTCGCCACATAGATCGCGCGATACGGTGAAAACGATCGAACATTTTGGACACGCTACGTCAAATTCTTCTGCCATAGTTAAGATCCTGCAGTTGTTCATTTAATACTTGCACAACCGGATTCCGTCGCACGGACGAAGCGGAACCCGCCAAAACCGCCTGCGTGACTCCTCAGTAGTCGCGCGGAGGCACAGCCTTTCCTCCTATCTCGAATTCATCCTTCAGAGCCGGGATCATGCCAATGCTCGTCCTGGAAAGCCTGACAGTACTGCGGCTTTCCTCTGTATTCTTCAAGCTTTCGGCGACGGCAGGCTCTTCTTCCGTGGACACGGCATCCGGCCGATACACGGGAATCCGAAAAACCGAGCCGCATTCGGCGCATTCCGCCATTTCTCCCCCGAACTCTGTCGGAACCTGGAAACTTGCCGAACAGTTCGGACATACAACATTGAACTCGCAAACTGCGGGAGAGCCGTTAAGATTGCCTCTGGATGCATTTTCGTCAAGCATAGTTGGGAGAAAACCTGTTATTTACTTGTTTTTAGCGTCAGTTTTTTCCAAGGGTCTAAAACCTTCAGCCTCGAGACATATGAAAAATTCATCGGCATTTGAAAAGATATGCCCCTTCTCGATGTAGCTGTCCGTTGTGAACGGGCTCTGGATTTCAGGGGGGAATATCATGTAGCGCCTCTTGAGATAGTCCCTGGCATGACCGAGCTCGTCCATCATTCCGGTTGAAAGCGGCGGACGCTCCATGTAGGGATGCACCGCGACCACCGCATCAACTTTTCCGACAAACCAGTGCAGATCCCGGTGGACGGTGTAGGCATACGTCGCCTCTTTGTCCTCGACCGAGTCATAGTTGAACCCGATCTCTATCGCCTGCGGATCCAGGACGAGACCGTACTGCGAAAGCCGTGTCGTCACCCTGTCTATTTCGGCGCGCGCTTCGGGATCGCAGTGCGTCATGGAATACGATACGTAGAAGGACGGCACCTGCGAGAATTTGAGAAGCTTGTAAAGACTGCGGCAATCCTGACCTGTCGGTATCACGTAGTGCCTTACACCGAAATATTCAGCCCAGTCCTCTCCCATGCTGACCTCTTCGTTCATCCAGCTCAGGATGTCGCGTATGGTGTGCTTTTGCTCCTTCACCCGGCGCAGAAACTTGTTGTCCGAAGACGCCTTCGCAAAACGCTCCCTGATCAGCCACTCCGCGTCTATCAGAGAAACGACCATGTCGGGTCTCACAAACTCTTTGATTTCCTTGTGATCCTTCAGCTTTACATTGATCCTGTTCCATTCGATTGTTGACGGAACACGGATGATCGCGTTCGGACATCTGGACTTTTCAAGGGCATAGCCGATCTTGCGGTATTCCCTCTCGCGGATGACCTCGAAAAGATAGTTCGTCGTCCCTAGAAGCATGTCAAGCTTCTTGTTCCCGGTCTTCTCCATTTCGCTTATGAGATCGTAGTAGGCGACCTCGAGACCGTCTTTCCGCGCCAGCTCGAGAACCTTCTCGATGTATGCCTTGTCGTCGAGCCCTGCTATGATTCCGTTTACAAGAATTCTCATGATGACCTCGCTGTTATTGTCCTCGAAATCTACGTCCTATTGCGGCAAAATCAAAAGCTAAAAGCAAAAAAGCTCAAGTTATCCCGTTTTTTGCGACTCTTTCATGCTATCTTAACACGCGGCAAACATTGGGAGCCTCGAATGATCGATACAGACATCATTGTTCTAAGAAAGACTCCGTACTCGGAAAGCAGTCTGCTGATCGCCTCGCTCAGCAGGGATTGCGGAAGAGTGGACTTCATCGTGAAGGGAGCCCTGTCCCAGTCAAAGAAACGAAAGCCCTGCATTGACATCTTCATGGAGCTGAACGTCCAGTTCAGAGAGGGAGCGCATGGACTTCAGCCTCTCTACTCCTACGAGCTTCTTTCGAGCTTCAGCGGAATCGCCGACAGGATGGATAATTTCAGAATGGCGGAAGCCATCGCATCCTTTGCCCTCAAAAATACGAAGCCAAACCTGCCGATGCCTAAATTCTATTCTCTTCTGCGCTCTTCGCTTCACATGCTTGCGTTGCGCAAAGTGGAGGAGCCCATCCACTGCATCGCCATCCTCTCGTATCTGGACGAGCAGGGATTTCTTCCCCGGAGCGACGGCCATGCCAGCGAAGCGTCCAAGGAGCGGGCTCTGATTGAAAAGTTGTTCCTGGCAGTCGAACAAAATAAAACTTTGCCCGCTTATGGATTGGAATACTGGAAATCTTTCGCACAGTGGGTATCTTCCATAAGTCAAAGAAGCGGGCTCTGATGCTTTGGCAAGGAAAATGCTTGAACATGCAGTCCTGACGCTTGCAGGTCCAGGCAGATTGATGCCGCAGACAGCATTCAGGGTCGGGCAGAGCGCTTTTCACAACGAGAAAGCATGGCTATGAAAGATCCTGATATCGTGGACGGCGGAGCAAACGAATACCTGATAAGAAGGCACCTCCTCACAATAGTGGTAAGCTTCCTCCTCGTGCTTACCCTGAATCTCGCCGCGTATCTTTCCATAGTCGGGATGCACAAAGGCTATGGAAGCATTAGAAACGCGGCAGACGGACTTTCAAGCAAAATGATCAATGCAAACCTCCTTTTCCGGGAGATAAGGGCGGACGCATCTGGAAAGGATCTAAACGCCGTGTGGGAGGTCTTCGATTCCGCCCGCAGGGACTTGGACACTGTTTCGAACTTCGATCCCTCAAGTCAGATCATCCCCAGAGTCGAGGCGTACAAGACTGCCATCCTCGAGATAGTCTCCTCAGCCAACAACCCTGTTGTCGACAAGGAAAAGCTCGAGACCGCCTACGAGGCGAGATACTCCGAGCTTTCCGACTCCGTCAAACAGCTTTCGGCGTCTGCTGAGGCGTATGCCGAAAAATATGTGAGAGGAAGCCGCATCGCCTTCATACTCCTCATGGTCCTGATCGCCGCATCCTTCCTCAGCATATTCCTCATGAGCAGAAATTTCATAAGGCGGATGAGCTTCTCGAATTGCCTGCTCGAGGACGAACTCGACAGAAGCAGAACTCTAGTCAACTCCGTCGACAAGGCACTCGTCTGCGTGGACTCCTCTCTTGCAGTTTCAAGATGCAACCGCTTCGCGGAAAAACTCCTCCTCTTCGAACTTGGCTCCATTCTGGGAAAAAATTTCATAGAGATCTCCCCATCGTTCAAAAGGCTTTCTTTGGATTTCATCAAAGTTGTCCAACTTCGGAAGGAACTGATCATTGAAAAGGAGAAAATCAATCTTGGCGGCGTCGAACGCACCATAAACATCAAACTGCTTCCTCTCGAAAAAACCAGCGAAATCCTTGTGATGATTGACGATGTAACAGGATCGGAATTCATGGTTGACGAAGCAATGCACGAGGAAAAGATATCCTCTTTCAAGACGCTGATCAGAGGCCTGGTCAAAAATTTCTCAGGCATTCTTTCGGAGCTCATTGACGCTATCAACATCATGGAGCTCACAGAAAAATCCGGGAAGCACGGCGACGGCACCCTCCGTCACAACATAAGGCTCGTCGAACAGCTCACCGAAAAGGCCTATTCAACCATACAGAGGCTGAATGAATTCTCCTTAGACAGGACATGCCGTCTGCATCCCGTTGATCTGAGAGAGCTTCTGGTCAAGCTTCTCGAAAGATGCAACAACATTTTCGACGACGACGTAGAATTGTCCGTCTCGCTTCCGGAAAGCCCGATATTCATCAGTGCCGACAAGGATTTGCTCGAGCTTGCAATATATAAAATCTGCGAAAACGCCGCCCACGCGACTACAGTCATGCGCCAGCCCAATGAAAAATGGGGCGGAATGATTGAATTGGGCATGGACAAAATCTTCACCGACAGAAACTACAGGCAGATTCATCCGCTGGCTGTCGAATCCTCCTATTGGATACTGAGCATTTCAGACAACGGCGTAGGGATGGATCTACCAGTTCTCCGGAAAATATTCGATCCGTTCTTCACGACCGAAAAGAATGCCGCCGGCATCGGACTGAGCATCGCCTTCGAGATCATACGCTCGCACAGAGGCTTCATCGAGACTTATTCCCAGAAAGGACAGGGATCCCGATTCCTGATCTTTCTTCCAGACAGCATATAAACAACAATTGACAGGAGGAACTCATGAACCCGTTTCCAAACTTTCTGGATTTCATCGCCAATCCGCTGGGACTGCTCGCAGTTCTCGCCGGATTTGTCGCGGGCGCAATCGCGGCGATCCTTGCCATTGACCTCGGAAAATCCGGGAAAAATGCGGCGAAGCAGGAAGCCGAACGCGCCAGAAGCAAGTGCGAAATTCCCATCTCCGTCCCCTGTGACTCGGCAGGAGAAGATGACTCCATTCCCAAAAAGCTGGAGCGCGCCAAGGAGTTTGCAATACTCGCGGAAATCGGAAACGAGTCGAAAAGCAGATTTATCGTGCGCATGATGCATGAAATCAGATCCTCGCTAAACATCATAATGGGCATGGCACAGCTTATGGACGACGAAAAGGCGGAACATGTTCCAAGAAAAGAATTCATAGTCCCCATCAGCAACGCTTCAAAGCGGCTCCTCTGCCTCACGGACGAAATTGCCGAGTTCACAACAAGAGACAGGGGCGGAATACTGATGACGGAAAAAAGGACTGCATTTGATCTCGCCAGACTATGCTCCGAGCTTGTCAACGAGGAAAAGCCCGGCGCCGACGCGAGAAAAATCTCACTTCAACTGATCTATCCCGATAACGCCCCCAGGTCTTTCTACGGAGATCACTACCGGCTCGCCCAGGCAATATCATCTCTTCTCTCCTATGCGCTCAGATTCACAAAAAAAGATCCCGTCGTCCTGCACGTCTCAAAAACTCCCCGCGAAGACGCATCATACGCTCACATGGAGATCAAGATAGAGTTCGGAGACTCCAGTTCCATTTCCCACGAAGAGTTCAAGACGGTTGACTTCACAGACGAGGATGCAGAGTCGGCACGGAAGTCCGGCAATGTCCGCCTGAATCTCGCCGTCTGCGATTTTCTCATGAAAACACTCGGCGGAACAATCAGATTCGTGTCGGAGGAAGGGCGCCGCCCCGCCTTCGTCGCCGAAATCCCACTCATGCTGAAGACTTCCTCTCCGGAAAAGAAATCAGGCGATGCCCCCGAATCTGAAGAAAAAAAATCCCTCTCCATCGAAGGTCTCAGAGCTCTTCTCGCTGAAGACGATCCAATCAACAGACAGCTTGAAAAGATATTCCTACAGAAAATCGGCCTCATCGTTGAAACAGCATCCGATGGAATTGAGGCGGTGCAGAAGTTCTCAGCCTCGGATTATGACATCGTCTTCATGGACTGCGAAATGCCCGGTCTGGACGGCTTTTCAGCTACAAGAAAAATACGGGAGATCGAGAACGACGGCAGAAGAAGGACTCCAATCATCGCGATGACAGCATACGCCCTTTCCGGCGACCGAGATAAATGCATCGAAGCCGGAATGGACGACTATGTATCCAAGCCGATTAACGTGAAAGAGCTTTCTGAAATCACTGCAAAAAGGATCGGAAAGAGCCATAGTCTCTAAGAGCCCCTTTGTATTCAACTCAAGTTCCTCCCCACATTCCAGCGAAACGCTTACCTTTTATTGCCAAGGAGCGGCTAAGGAATAAAGCCTATGGTTTCAACCATAGGAATCCATCGTAAAATAGGATCACGTGTGCTGAAGGCACACTGTTTCCTGCAACGT
>DYRX01000395.1 GCA_020718525.1 Victivallis vadensis | reverse complement strand
GCTTGCAAAGGATGCAACCAATTCTTCCGCGCACCTTCTGCTCAGCGGCATTTTTCTTCTCGAAAAAGATATCGAGGGAGCAGTCGCCGAGGGGAAAAAGGCGCTGGAAGGGAAGAAGAAACTCGAATCGTATCTCCATCTGTCGAACCTGTACATAATGAAGGGAGATTTTGCGCAAGCGGAGGAGATGCTCAAATCCGCAGTCAAGACGGATGAAAAATCGCTCAGACCCCGATTTGCGCTTGCGGAATTCTACCTGAGAACCGGAAAAAAGGAGCTTGCGGAACACGAATACCTCGAAGCCGTTAAAATCGCCCCGAAGGACTCCTCGGCAGTTATGCTGCTGGGCAATTTTTATGCCGGGACTGGCAGGCCCGAGGATGCTGAAAAACAGTTCCTGAAAGGGGTCGAACTCTCCCCTGAAAATCCCGGCACCCGGATTCATCTCGGTAATTTCTACCTGGCGTGGGGGAAAAAAGACAAGGCGGAGACGTCGTTCTTGAAGGCGGCGGACGAAGACAAAAAGAACATCACGGCCCTTGCAAGGCTCGCCGATTTCCATATCAATGAAAAAAAGTATGAAAAAGCTCTCGAAGAGACGGAAAAGATTCTGAAAATAAACCCGAAGAGCCACGAGGGAATGTTGCTCAAGGGGAGAATATCCCTGAGCCAGCGGCAATTCGACCAGGCGCTTGATCTGTTCCAGTCGTACAAGAAGGATAATCCGAAGGATGCCGGTATCCACTATCTGCTTGCCCTGGCCCATTCAGGGACCAAAAACATGCAGCAGGCGAAAGCAGAGCTTGGTGAGGCAGTCAAACTGAATCCCCGCTTTGAAGACGCAAAACTGCTCCTCGCTGAGATGAACATCCAGGATAAGGACATTACGCAGGCGATCAACGGTCTTCTTGCCCTTCTCAAGGATAACCCCAAGAGCATTCGGGGACGCATATTGCTGGGAAATGTCTATATCATGAAAAGAAATATTGCCGACGCCGCGGCGATGTTTGAGGGGGTGATCCGGGATGCGCCGAAGAATCCCGTCGGGTACACCCAGATGGGACGCATCCTGATGGCGCAGAAAAAAGAGAAGGAGGGGCTGGAGAGATTTGAGCAGGCGCTGGCGGCTCAGCCTGGTTACCTGGAGTCTCTTCAGTTCATTGTCGCCTACCACATGAGCAAAAAAGAGCCCCGGAAAGCGCTGGAGCGGGTGCAGAAGCACGCAGGAATCCTCACTGGGAATCCTTTTATTTACAGTATGCTGGGGAATGTGTTTGAGGCGAACGGAGATATTGCCGGTGCGGAGGCCAATCTGAAAAAAGCCGTTGAACTCGGGCCCAATGTGCCGGCACTTTACGTTTCACTGGCCAATTTTTATATGCGGCAGAAGACCCTTGACAAGGCAAAAAAACAGTATCTGGATGCGCTGGGGAAAGCCCCGGATGCCCTGTCTGCCCTGATGGCGCTCGCGATGATTTATGAAAGCGAAAAAGACTACGCAAAGGCTCAGGAATACTATGAAAAAGTGCTGAAGATACGTCCGGATTTTCCGCCCGCCGCCAACAACCTCGCCTACATTTACGCGGAGCACGGAGGCAATATCGATGTTGCGCTGAATTTGGCGCAGAAGGCCAAGGAGCAGGTGCCGGACGACCCCCATATTTCAGACACGCTGGGGTGGCTGTATTACAGGAAAAACGTCCCCGGCAGGGCGGTCGCTTATATCAGGGAAGCCGAGGAGAAAGTGCCCAATGAGCCATTGATCAAATACCACCTGGGAATGGCCTATTACAAAAACGGAAACCGTGAAATGGCAAAGAAGACCCTTGCCGAGGCGTTGAAGCTCCGGTCCGATTTTCCCGGTGCGGAAGAGGCGCGTACGACATTGCAGAACATTTCGAAATAAAAAAGAATTTTCTGTCCCGCAGCATCGATGTTTCCGACGTCCTGAATCTGCCCGGCGTGTGGGCCGTCGGTACGCACAGGGAGGCGGTCTGGTCGAGTACGGCCTGGGCCCTGTGCGTTACGATGAAATCGATGCCCATGGTCATGGCGATCAAAGAGTACAGAGAAAAAAACGCAAGCAGTAAATGTTTGTCCAGGTTTTTCTTGACAGCTTACTAATCGTTTAGTATGAAACCCGCCAGTCTGGAAGCAACGAACCCAATGTGAAGGTAAAAACGTGACAGCCCGCCTTGATGAGATCATTGAAGCAGCGACGGACCTTTTCTATGAAAAGGGTTTTGAGAAGGCTTCGCTCCGCGACATCGCCCTTACGGTTGGGATCACCCAGGCTGCCATATACTACCATTTCAAAAACAAGGAACAGATTCTCTATACGATCATCGAGATCTACGCGGATGAAATACTCTCGGTGCTGAACTCCTCCATCTCGGGAAAGACGGACCCTCTTGAAAAACTGCAAAACGCCGTTTCCCAGCATATCATCTACATGGAGACGAGGGGAAAAGGCGCCAAGATCATGATCGAGGACAAGAAATTTCTGAGCGGCGAGTTTAACCGTCTGGTCCGGGCCAAAGAGAAGGGCGTTTACACGTTCTACAAAAAATGCCTTGCCGAGCTCCGAAAGAGCGGAAAGATAGAGACCTGCGACTTGACCGCCACAGCCTTTTCCATCCTCGGCATGATAAACTGGATTTATCACTGGTACAGACCGGAAAAGGGGTTGTCCGTGAAGCAGGTGTCTGAAGATATCGTGCGCATGATTTTCCACGGCATTCTTCCCTGTCCTGCGGAGGAGTAGGAGCGGGTCATTCGCTCCATGTTTCATAAAAAGAAAGGAGAATTCATTGAACGGCTGCGAATACTACAAACCAGACACGCTTGAGGA
>DYRX01000085.1:8343-13440 GCA_020718525.1 Victivallis vadensis | reverse complement strand
AATTAAACTTGCCTGTCCTGGAAGGACAAATATTGGACATCAGACAGGCGGACAATGATTTTCTTTACTTCGTGTGCTTTGTGTCTTCGTGCGAGATATTGATTTCCACCCAGTATAGACCGGATATTATTTTTAACGGTAAAAATTCGGACAAGCTCTTGTAAAATTAAACAAATGTTTTAAATGTACGATTGAAACGGGAGAATAAAATGCCAGGACACGGAGCCGGGACAAGGGAGAAGATGCTCGTTGCGGCGGCGCTCGAGTTCGCTTCGGAGGGCTTTCACAAGACCACCGTCAGAAAGATATGCCGCAGGGCGGGGGTGAACACAGCCTCCGTCAACTATCATTTTGGATCGAAGAAGTCGCTTTACCGCGAAGTCTTCGCCTATCTTTTCAAGCAGAGCCGGAAAAGCGACTTCAGGGAGCGCAAGATCGAGTCGAGGAGAGATCTGGAAAACGGGGTGATGGACTTCATAGGGGAGCTTTTCGACAATGTGAACAGTGACGAGCCGATGCGGGCGTCCCTGAACCGCATCATGTTCTGGGAGATGATTTCGCCATCGTCCGTCTTTCCCTCGATATACCGCCAGTACATCGAGCCTTTCTTTCATTCCGCCGAGTATCTTTTCGGAAAGGCGGTGGACGGACTGCGCTCCGCGGAGGATGTCAAAATTCTGGTTTTTTCCGTCATTTCCCAGTGCCTTTTCTATTCCCAGAGCCGGGTTGTCGCGGAAAAAGTTCTTTCCAAGCCGCTTTCCAATATGAATGCAAAGCTCAGGAAAAAAATTGTCCGCTCGATCGGAAATTCCCTCATACGACGGGCTGATTTTGGAGGAGTTTACAATGATTGAAATAATAGTTCAGCGTTTTTTAATTTTGCAATTGCACAATATTTGCGCAAGGGTTCGGAGCCTCAGCATGATTGCGGCATTTGCATTGGCGTCTTCGATTCTTCTGTGCGGATGTCCGAAGAGGGATACGCAAAAAAAAGTGTCAGAAGTCAGTGGAGTCAAAGTCGAGACAGGGCGTCCGGTCGAAGCTGTTTTTCAGGACAAGCTCCGTGTCTATGGCGCGATCGAAGCGGATGTCTATGCGGATCTTTGCGCAAGGATTGACGGCACCATAGACAATCTGGCGGTTGACGACGGCTACAAGGTTGCAGAGGGAGACACGCTTTTCCAGAGCGACCGGATCAATCTTGAGGGAGATCTTGCCATCTCGGATCAGAACAAGAAAGTGGCGGAAGCCAAACTTAAGAGGGCGAAGATTGAGTTGGAGCTTAAGAAGGTCGAACGTGAAAAAGCGTTCTCGGATTTTGAGAGAGCCAAGAGGCTGTCGAGCGGCAAAGTCATATCGGACGATTTGTACGAGCAGTCCGAGCTTAAGCTGAAGAAGGGGGATTCCGACATACTCGCGTGTGAAGCCGAACTCGAGCTTGCCGAGGCGTATCTTGGCCAGGCAAAGACCTCCTACGAGATCGCGAAAAAGGATCTTGATGACTCAATCATTCATTCGCCCATAAGCGGTCTTGTGATCAAAACCTACAAGAAAACTGGGGAGTTCGCAAAACGTGGTGAAACTGTCTTGAGAATTGAGAACGCGGACAAGCTCATAATTAAAATTTTGCCAAGTTCAAACTACTATGCCCGTGTCGAGAGCGGCAAGACGAGGGCCTATGTAAACGATCTAGACGGGAGGAGGATCGGGGAAGGTCTGGTTTCGTACAAATCGCCGATGGTCCATACTGACAGCAGGACATTCGAGATTGAGATCGCCCTGCAAGGAGACAAAAATCTTGTGCTTGGAATGCTTTGCGACGTGGAGCTCCTGCTTGGAGAAAGAAAGGGGCTGGGCGTGCCCAGGGAGGCTGTCCTTGCCAGAAGCGGAGGCAAGTCTGTCATTTTTGCCGCAAATGGAAAAAACGCGCAGGAAATCGAAGTCAAGCCAGGACTCCGCTCGGACAAACTGATCGAGCTACTTGATTTTTCGACGCCTGAAATGGCAGTGATTGTAAAAGGCCAGTCGTTTTTGAACGACGGGACTCCGATCATTGTAGGCTCGTCGCCGGACAGAAATTAGCGTAAAGGATCTGCAAATGTTTCTATGCGACTTTTCGGTGAGGAGACCCATTGCGGTCTCGGCGCTTCTCATTGCGCTGTCTCTCGCCGGCTTCAATGCCTACAGGAAAATCGGGCTGGACAACATGCCTGAACTCGATATCCCCTACATTACTGTTACAACGATATATCCGGGAGCCTCTCCGGAAGAGATCGAGCTTGATGTCGCCAAGAAGATAGAGGACGCTGTAAGCACGATTGACGGTCTGAAGCATGTCCATTCGACGTGCATAGAGAACATGTGCCTCACCCTTATCGAATTTGATCTTTCGATAAACAAGGATGTCGCGGCGACGGACGTCCGCGAAAGGCTCGACTTGATAGAGGAAGAATTGCCAGAAGATGCAGAGTCTCCAAAAATAGTGAAGTTCGATCCGAATTCAAAGCCGGTTGCGACGATACTGCTGACAGGCAAGCTTCCTCTTGATCAGATGTACGACTATGCCGACGAAACTCTTTCAGACCGTTTTTCCGTGATCGAAGGAGTCGCGGAAGTTCAGATTTCAGGAGGAGAAGAGCTGGAACTGCAAGTTACAATAGACAGAAAACATCTGGCGGCAGTCGGGCTTACAAGCCATGACGTGGCTGGATCTCTCCTTGCAAACAATGTCAAGATTCCTTCCGGAACGATAAAGGATGGCAAATCAGAGATCAGCGTGAATTTCGACGCTGAATTCAAGAGTCTCGAAGAAGTTGAGGCGCTTGAGATAGGCAAAAGCGAGAACGGCAGGATCTGCCTCCGCGATGTCGCGAAAGTGGAAATGGCGTCGAAGGAGAAGAGGACGCTCGCATTTTTGAATGACAGGCCCGCCGTGAACATGAAGATCATCAAAAAAGGCGGAGCAAACGCCGTGAATGTGGTCAAGAAGGTGCGCGAAGTCATCGAAGAGGCGCGTAGCACGGGGCTGGTTCCGGGAGGGCTTGAGCTCACGCTTTTTACCGACGATGCCGGATTCATCGAGGCAAGTATGGACGACGCATGGGGAGGAGTCGCCGGAGGAATAATTTTGACATCCTTGATCCTATTCCTTTTTCTGCACGAGTTCCGCCTGACATTGATAGTTGCGGTCAGCATGCCTGTTTCGGTTCTAATGACATTTTTCATAATGCCGATCTTCGGCTACACATTCAACAATTCGACTCTTCTTGCGTTCGGCACTTCAGTAGGAGTGCTGGTCACAAATTCAATTGTTGTGATAGAGAACATCACGAGAAAAATTGCCGAGGGTATGAATCCCGCCGAGGCATCCTCCGTCGGCAGTTCCGAGGTCGCCCTGCCTGTCTTTGCCAGCGCCAGTACAAATGTTGTCGTCTTCATCCCGATCGCTATGATGAGCTCGATTGTAGGAAGATATTTCACTCCATTTGCCGTCGTGATGACAGGAGCCACCCTGATTTCGCTCGCAATAAGCTTCACTCTGACTCCTCTTCTGTCTTCGGTGCTTCTAAGAAAAGAGGTACGGCACGGAAAAATTCTCGGCATCTATGTCTGGCTTTTTGAAGGGGGCTACAAATTCTGCGAGAACTGGTACATGAGGTCAATCGTGTTTTTTTGCCGGAGACCGCTTCTGCTCATGCTCATAGTCTCCTCGCTTTTCGTGGCAAGCTTCGTCTTTGTCGCTCCCAAGGTGGGCTTCTCGTTTTTTCCCGACAATGACAGAGGTGAATTCATCATAAAGCTCGAATATCCAACATATTACAACATTGACGAGACCTGCGCCAGGACTATGGCATACGAGAAAAAGATACGCGCCTTGCCGGAGACTCTTTCCTGCTCGACGGTTATCGGAAAGGTTCAAGGAGTTCTTGGACAGGTTTCCGAAGGCGTATATCTTGCTGAAATAACAGTCAAGACAAGCGGAAAAAACGAAAGAAAAGCCAATATCGCCCAGATGAAGGACATGTACAGGAAAGTCTTTGAGGATGAGCGCGATCTGATCGCCACTGTGAATGTCCCCTCGATAGTCGGAGGAGCCCAGTCGGATATCGAACTTGAAATTGCAGGGGAAAGCCTGGACGTGCTGAAGCAAATTGGAATCGAGTCATGCGCCGCCGCCGCAAAAAGCGGAATGCTTCTTGACGTTGACAGCAACATAAGAAGCGAGAAGCCGGAGATACGCCTTCTGCCCAGGCGTCCGATTCTGAGGGACATGAAGCTCAGTGCACGCCTGATAGGACTGATTATCAGAGGAAATATCGAAGGCTTCAAGCAGGGGACATACAAGAGCGGGGACAGATCCTTCGACATCCGGGTCCAGTTCGAGGATGAAATCGGCCGCGAACAGTTGAAGGAGTACACGCATCAGCCGTTTGGAAAGGATCCTCTCGGGATAGAATCGGTCGCACAGGTTGTCAATGACAGCATTCCTGTGCAGATCAACAGAGGAGACAAGAGAAGGATTGTGAAGATTTTCGCGAATCCTGCGGCGGGCGTTCCACTAGGGAATGCGGTCTCATTTTTCTCTGAAGAGCTGAAAAGAATTTTGCCTCAGGGCTATTCTTTCAGATTTGCCGGCAAGGTCGAAAAAATGAAGGAGGCACAGGCTGATTTTCTTCAGGCACTAATTGCCGCAAGCATTCTCACTTATCTGCTGATCTGCGCCTGCCTGGAATCCTGGACTCAGCCAGTCATAATACTCGCAACATTGCCGCTGGCCCTGATCGGAGTGCTATGCGCCCTCTACCTTTCAGGCGACTCCCTTTCCATGATGGGACTGCTCGGCCTGGTCATGCTGATAGGGATAGTCGTGAACAACGCGATCCTCATCATTGAAAATACCGCCTTGCTCCGTTCGGCAGGGATGCCAGCCAAAGAAGCTATACTCGTGTCGTCCAAGCTGAAGTTCAGGCCAATCGTAATGACCAGCCTTGCGGCGGTGATAGGAATGGCGCCGATGGCGTTTGGAAGCGGCCTGGGATCGGAAATACGTTCGAGCTGTGGGATTGCAGTGATTGGCGGTCTGGTATCTTCGACAAT
>DYRX01000085.1:0-8243 GCA_020718525.1 Victivallis vadensis | reverse complement strand
CATGGAGTTGAAAGAAAGAACGCCTCTTTCTGGACGCCTCCGGAATCCGTCAGCACAATTTTGGCGTTTTTCTCCAGGACAAGCATGTCGAAATAGCCGACCGGTGGTAGAATTTTAATTTTCTGCGAGAGCACCAGTCCTGTTTCCGATATTTTTTTTGTTGTTCTTGGATGTATTGGAAAGACTATTTGGATCTCATTCGAAATCTCATTGAACGCCTCGACAATCTGGGCAAGCTTTTCTGGGGTGTCGGTGTTTTCCTGCCTGTGACAGCTTGCGAGAAGAAAGTTTTTTCTGCCGAGCTTTTCGCGTCCGAGGATTGAGCTGTTGCGTTCGGCTATTTCAGCAAATTTGACTGTCGCGTCGAACATTACATCTCCGACAAGCACGGCGCTTTCTCCTCTGCCTTCATTTTTCAGATTCTGAAGAGCCGTCTCACTGGAGCAGAAATTTATTCCGCTCAGGTGATCCGCCACGACGCGGTTGATCTCCTCGGGCATAGTTCTGTTGAAGGATCTCATGCCAGCTTCGACATGCGCGATTTCGATTGAAAGCTTTGATGCGGCAAGCGCGCCTGCGAGAGTTGAATTGGTGTCCCCGTAAACCAGCACGAGATCTGGCTTTTCAGCAAGAAGAATCTCCTCTATGCCTTTCAGCATTGCCGCCGTCTGCGAAGCATGTGATCCCGAGCCTGTGTGCAGATTGTATTTTTCACGCGGCATCTGGAGTTCTTCGAAAAATATCTCTGACATTTTATTGTCGTAGTGCTGTCCCGTGTGGACCATGAATTCCTCGACAGGCCTGCCTTCCGATCTCAGACGGGCTATTTTTTCCGAGACGACTGCCGCCTTGACAAATTGCGGCCTGGCTCCTACCACAGTGCATATTTTCATTTAAAACTGTCCTTCGTTAATAAAATAATGCATTGAACAAGGTAAAAACATTTTGTTCTTCTTCCGTCACACAATGCCCGGAAGGTATAATGAAACACAGGAAATTCAAGTGCTACAGATCATCTATGCTAGAGATTTTTCTGTTCTCATACAATGGCTCAGCATCGAGTGAAACGTCTTTATCTGCTGTCAGGGGCGGTGATGCTCTTCGGCAGGCTTGTTTCTGAATTTCTCGGACTGCTTCCTCTCGGTCCAGTCCCGGATGCCAGCCAGCCAATTGAAGTTCTCCTGGTTCCATATCCGCCAAAGATCGTTTTGCAGAAACTCGTCGGCTTCCTTTTTTCTGAAGATGTCCCAATATTGTTTGAAGTATTCCAAAGAGGAGCTGTGCCAATGCTTTCTGAGTTCTTGCGGATCCGCCAGAATGGCATCGAGCCCCCGGCAGTAGCCTTCAATTTGGGCAGACTCCTCCGGACTTGTTCTTTCAGGACGGCCAAGTTCGAGATTTCTGATCATGAAATGATTCCGCTTCCACGAAAGTATATTGCCCTTCTCTCCTATTTCGATGGAAAGAGCCTGTGCGTACGAAGTATAGGGCAGTCCTGTCTTGAGGTAGGAATCAATGCGGAAATGAAAGTTTCCAAGGCTGTAAGCTATGAGCGATCCATTGTGGAGCTCCACCCCTTGCGGACAATGCGGGTGATGGCAAAGGACAATCCTGGCACCTGCATCTGCAAGTTTTCTGCACAGTTCGACTTTGGGCAAGGAAGGCGCAGGCTGAAATTCCATGTCCGCATGGATGCTCATGACGAGGCAGTCGCACTGCTTCGAAAGCTCCCGCGCCAGCTCTACGCTTTTTTCGCCTGAAAGATAGGAAATCCTGTCTCCTTCGGCGGCATGAGTGCAGTTGTTCTCCTCTAGGAAGCCCAAAAAAGCAAAGCGAAGTCCGTTTAAGTCGCAAAAGACGGGAACATGTGGAGAAAAGTTTCTTTTCGAGACGCCTGTTACTCTGACGCCAAGCGATTCCAGACGTTTTCGCGTGTGCTCCATCCCTGCTCGTCCGCAGTCGAGCACATGGTTTGACGCCATGTTCATAATATCGAAGCCAGCATCGGCTATGAAATTGGCGACATGATCCTCCGAACACAAGGCGTTTTTAGCAATAAACTCCTTAGGAAAATCTGACGGAAGCATGATGGACTCCATGTTTCCGAAAAGGATGTCCGCCGTGGAAAAAAGTTCGAGGGCATCCTGAAAAGGGCTCTGCCCTGGAGGGACCAGGGCAGTATGCCTGTCAAAGGCAACGTCGCCTACAGCGATTATTCCTGCCATTGATGATCTGCCAATTTTTACGGATCAAAACGCGATCTCGTCAGGGAGCTTTCGGAGCTTTGGCGCCTGGAATTGCAGGAGCGTCGGCAGGCTCGGATGGCTTTACAAATATCTCCACTTTTTCTTTTTGCTTGAGATCCTCGACGCGTTTTTCCGCCTTTTCGCCTGCGAGCATCTTCTTTATGTCGTCCTTGACTTCTGCAAATGGCTTGAATCCGGCGTCTTTTTTGCTGTTGAGCTTGATGATGTGACAGCCGAACTGGGTTTCAACGACATCGCTGGTTTCACCCGGCTTGAGGGTAAACGCGACTTTTTCGAATTCAGGAACCATCATGCCTTTGGAAAAATCTCCAAGCGAGCCTCCTGCCTTGTCTCCGCTCGGACAGTCGCTGTTCTCCTTTGCGAGTTTCGCAAAGTCTTCGCCCTGCTTGAGCTTCGCCAAAATTTCCTGAGCCTTGCTTTTCGCGTCAGCCTTCGCCTTGTCTTCTGCCTTTGCCTTTTCCTCTTCGCTCATTTTAGCCATGGCGGCTTCGTCCGGCATTTTCGGCGCAATAAGAATATGGGAGGCGTTCACGGATTCATCTGTCTTCATCTTGTCCTGATTTTCACGGTAGAACTTTTCGGCATCCGCGTCGGAAACGGATGGGACTATTATCGTCTCAAACCATTTTTTGATCCCGTAGCCGTCTTTGATCTTTGCCTTCAAATCGGCTTCTGTCATCTTCTGCTGTTTCATTATCTCTTCGAACTGACCGCCCTCGAACTGCTTCTTGATCGAGTCAAGCTCTTTTTGCACGTCTTCGTCCGTCACTTCCACTTTGTCGGCCTTTACAAGCTTGTCAATTAGCTTGCGCTCGACGAGAGACTCCACGACCTGAGCGGCAAGATCATTCCACATGCCTGGGTCGGCGGACTGGGCGGCTTCGCCCTGCATAGCAAGGAAGGGCTTCGCTTCTTCCATCACATCCTTCTTTGTTATTACGGTGTCGCCGATTTTCGCGACGACTTCTGGAAGAAACTCAAGAGGATTTGCCTCCGCCACCTTTTTTCCGGCATCAGGCTCCGCCACCTTTTTTCCGGCATCAGGCTCCGCCACCTTTTTTCCGGCATCGGCCTCCGCGGCAGGTGCTGGCGCCGCAGGCTTTGTGTCGTCGGCAGAAAATGCAATGCCTGCCCCGTATAAAAGGGTCAATGATCCGACAAGCGATCCCATCAACAATTTTTTCATCAGAATCTCCGTTTATTTTGTTTGCGCCCTGCTTTCCTTTGAAGCAAGACCTATGTTTCTAGTACAAGATTCGCATAATAAGACCAAAGGTGCAAGAACTCTCATCCCTGCCTCCTTTCTGGGCAGAACGCCCATATGGAAAAAGCAGAATTCCTCCTTTCCAAAAAGATGCCTCTCAAGGATTTCCATCAAAAATAGCTTCAATGTCCGACCGCGGAGACAAGTGCTCGTCTTTCGCCGCGAGCTTCGCCGAAGAAATGAGTGTCGATCTAAAAAGTGGCGAAGCATTTCGTCCGACTATACACTCCGAAACTAAATCTTCAAGCGCCCGTCTGTCTTCCCAGTTTGCAAGTTTCTCCGACTCCTTCAGTTTTTCTCCGGAAAAGAGCCTGAAATCCGCCGCCGCTGGATTTTTATCAGCAACCTCGATAATTTCTTTTGCCGAGCGCGACATAATGGTCGAGTCAATGTCTTTTTTCAGGAGCATGTCAACGGCTTTTGATATTTTCGTGGCATCCGTTATTTCGTTTCTGGCGGCTAGCAGTGCCGCGTCCTGTCCGAAGTCGCGCATGGCATTTTCGACTTCCGAGCGGGATTTGTCCAAATTGCCACTGTCCAAGGATTTCTGCGCCCCCGAAATGATCATATTGTTGCGCTCGACTATTTCAAGTTCGGCGAGGAATACGCTGGACGGATCTATCAGGCGCAGTTTCTCTATTTTTTTCAGGGCAAGCTCGTGATCTTTTTTTTCCAAATTCCTGAATAGGTCAAGAACGACTTCCGATCTTGAGGAAGGCAGTTCAGGCGCCTGAGAGCCCTTTCGGCAGGAGCAGAAAAGACAGGGCAGGGCAATGAGAAGCGCGGACAGGATGCCTGCGCGCGTGCACAGGCTCCAACTCCAAAGGCGGGATTTACGACGGCACCGGACAATGCCCTGCAGAGCGCGTCTCCATTGCAACAGTTCGATCAACTTGTCTCCATATCTCTATATAGTGCTGGAATACGGCGAAAACGCGCACAAAGAGCGCCCCCGCCTGAGTCCTCATAGAATACTTGCGAAATCCGAAAATTCAAGGCGTCCGTATTCAGTAAACGAACGTAGTTTACTGAATACGTCCCCCCTGACGGAAATATGAAGCATGCACCCAATCACAGTCAGAAAGTGCAGAAATACGAATCGTTGTAGTTTTCGTAATCGCTATCGTAATCGTCCACATCAACGTGTTTCGTGCACACTCACATGAACCGCTACGCTCTGAACGCGGATGATATCCCTCTTCAATAACCCTGTTCCCCAAAACGTTCTCGTATCTCGGTGTCTGCCAAGGGCAGGCATCCAAAGATCAGTGAGAATATAATACACTGGTCAAACGCCGAGCTTTTTCCAGACAGGCTCGATATCGTAGACTTTTCCAGAAAGTCTCGATTCGTCAATCGCAATGGCGAGGACAGAACTTCTGAGGCCTTCCTGTCCGCCGGAAGCCGTCTCCTTTCCTTCAAGCATCGAGGCGGCAAGCTCGCGGGCAAGGATGGCATCGCCTCCGCCATGCAGATCGCCCTGGAAGGAAAGGGTCTCCCTTTTTTCGCCTATCCTGCAGTAGACGAGAGACTGGGAATACAATTCTGTTATCATGGTTCCCTCGGTGCAGGAAAAATAAATCCGTCGTTCTGGGATTGCGTTTGAAAGAGTTGCCTGAAATGTTCCACTGACTCCGCTTCTGTAGAGCATTGCGGCAGTCTGATGGTCAATGATATCCTTGTCCGATTTGAAAGGACACGGCTCGCCTGCCGGATCGTCCCAGCCCATGAACGACTTTCTACCGGCGTCGGAAAATTTTTCCGGGAGCGAAGCATTTTCAGGGACAAAAAGTCCTATGCCTCCGAAAGACGCGGCTTTCGAAGGAAGCGAGTCGGTGAACCAATTCATGAGGTCGAGGTCGTGACAACATTTTTCGAGTATGTGGGATCCTGCGAATTTCGCATTTCTGCGCCAATTTTTCATTATGTATGCGCCGTGATCAGTGGCGATGTTCTCATTCGCCGCTATGCTCAATATTTTTCCGAGCTTTCCAGAGGAAAGGATTTCCTTCGCCTTCCTGTAGATAGGGGCATATCTGAGAACGAAGCCTGTTGCAAAAATTAGACCGGAAGACTTGTGTGCGTCGCATATGGTCTGGCAGTCTTCGATCTTTGTGGCAAGCGGCTTTTCGGAAAAAACATTTTTTCCAGCGGCGAAGGAGGCAAGAATATGTTCCATATGATAGCAGTTAGGCGAAAAGACCATGATCCATCCTATCTTTGGATTCGAGAGCATTTCCTGATAGCATTGCTCCTGTCTCGTGTCTGGAACGCGCAAGGAGGATTTGAAATCTTCTGATCTTGCCGGATCCGGATCATACACTGAAACAAGTTCAAGCAAAGTGGACGCTCCGAGAAGCTTTCCAACAACTCCCTTACTGCGACCGCCAGCCCCGATCACTCCAATTCCAACTTTGCTCTTCATACAAACGCCCTTTTATTTTTTTACGACTTACGTATCAGATATTGTTTGGCAAAGAAGCCTGATATTTTAATTCCGATGTAACCTTTCGCAAGACCTCCGCGTATTAAGAGGTGGAAGACTCTAGTTCAAAATGAAAGGAAATCAAGACATGAGAACGATTCGTATGCTGATTGTCGGATCCTCGATTGCCTCCCTATGCGCCTTCGATGCAAATTCCCAGAATTGGAAGGAAAGATTTGCCGGCAGTCCTGAACTGCGCGAGAAAATGAAGGAGCACTTTGAGAAAATAGCAAATCTGCGGACTTTGACGGAAGATTTCCGCTCGGCAGTTCAGGCGGGGGACAAGGATCTAGCCGACAAATGCCTGGCGCAATTGAAATCGCAGTATGCATCCCTTCCCGAGAAAACCAAAGGAAAAATAGAGGAAAGGCATCCCGGCACGTCCCACAGGATCATGAGTTTGTCATCGGACGATGTCCTTGTCACGACGGATTCTGAAACCGAGGTTGAGGATGCCCGGTCCGTCGAGAAAAGCTCTTTTGATGGCATAAATGTTGAAGGGAGCCGCGAGGCTTCCTCCAATGAGGACGCGTCCGATCTTCCGGACGGAGAATCAGCAACAGCAACACATCAGTCAACAATGACAAAAAGCGGAGCCGGACAGTGGCAGACAAGCGGAACAAGCACGATGCCAAATGGCAATACTTATACCGGACGGGGGACGGCGACAAGAACCGGAAACACCGTGCAGACCCGGAACGAAGTGGGCAATGAGTCGGGAGAAATCGTTCAGACTCGCAGTGGGACTTGGACAAAAGACGAGGGAAGCATCTCGCATCACGCCACAGTCGAGAACGAAAAGACCGGCAATTCTCGCCAGATTGACGCAGAATACGAAAAGACCGGGAACGGATTCGAATATGAAAGAACGGTCACAACAAAGGACGGGAAAACAATCGAAACTGACGGAACCCTGACAAAAGACGGAGACGGCTACAAAAAAAGCGCAACGACGACTGGTCCGAATGGGAAGACCTACGAAACAGACGGAGAAATAGCGCGCGACGGAAAAAATTGGCAGTCGCATTCCACTACGACCAACGAAAGCGGCGAAGTGGTCAGGGAGCGTGATGTGACTTCAGTAAAGGAGGGGGACACCCGCACAACTCAGGTCGAAGTCGAAAGACCAAATGCCAGGAACGGCCAAAATACTGGAGCCAAAGTAGAAAGGAGCCGGAAAGGGAGCCCGGCAAACTCAGTGAACAGCAAGGAGGGTGTGCCTGAAAAGACAAATATTCAAAGGAAAAGCTCTACGAGCATCGAGGGGAAAGAAATTCGCGGAGCAAAAGCTCAGTCAAATAAAAAATCAAGTGCCTCATACAATGACGACTTCGACATACTAGGAAGCGGCTTCAGCAAAGGGAAAAGCAGTCCAAAAAGCTCCGGACGCAAAGCAGGAAATGCAGTACAAGGCAGACAAAAAAGCGGCGGGACCGGGAAACGCGGTAACAAATAGAGGACAGCAGGCAATCCACATTCGCAGTTGACTGCGGAACAGCAGATCGAAGCAGGGCTTTCTCCGGATCTGATCCGCCTCTCAGTAGGCATAGAGCAGATTGACGACATCCTTTCCGCTCTGGACCGCGCCATAGGGAAGGCATGATCCACTCTCGGGACGGGATTCCTCCTTGCTGATCTGCCCGCTTTCGTGCGCAATTTTAACTATAGTTTTTCATTTTAATAAATTCAAATTGTGAATTTATTTTCCTTGAAAAACTATATCAGGAATCAGTCGCTGATTCCTGTGGGAAATGTTTTACGATATTTCCCAGACAGCCGATCCATTTTCCGAGTTATCTATTTTCCATATTTGTGTCTTAAATATTTCACCTGGGAGCACCAGCTCGGTATATGGAAGAGTGCCGAGAGGATGTCGGCGTTCCTATCAGGAAAAAACCGATGTTCTGGTCTTCCAACTCTTAGGCTGTTTTTCTTCAATTTTGCAATTTGCATTTAGCACTTCCGGGCAAAATCTTTTATCTGACTGTAAACCGGAAACATGATCTGACTGCCAGCTTTCTTCCGTTCAATATTCGCTATTGAAATTCAGTATTCAATATTATATTCTAGCACAAAGGCGCCCCACGCCGTTCTTCGAAATATGATGGAGAGGCAAAGATTTTACCAGAATGGCAAGTCCGCGTCTTCGGCTCGCAGTCAATAGTGAGGGGACGCCCCATAGCTATCAACTTAAGGCATAATAGTCTTATTATTAGATAATTACGGA